>NZ_CEXLVS010000360.1:0-2987 GCF_982684285.1 Salinicola sp.
GCTGGCCAAGTTCGAGCTGTAAGCCACATCGGTATCCAGATCGGCGCCGGCAACCCCGGCGCCGCCGAGTCGCGCCCCGCTCTTCCCACGACCCTTCCCCTTCCCGTCGCCACGCACCGCAGGCAAGGCGGTTTCGCTCCCCACCCATTCGGCGCCGGCGCTCGCCGCCCGGAGACCGTCCCCATTTGGAGACACTGCCGTCACCAACATGAAAACAGTGTTCAAAAACCCATGGATCCGACTCTCGCCGAGGGTTTCGAGGCTATAATCACTCCACCCTGGAGAGACGCTCATGGAATGACGCGCTCCGAGGATCATGCCAACCGGCAATCGATAGGGACATCACAAGAATTGCGAAGACTGCAGCGCCGAACGCATGACGCTTCGACGTTGCGGAGAGCACAGAGAGGAGCAAGGTCATGAACAAACCGATCGTCATTGGTGGCGTCATTGCCGCACTGGGTATCGCCGGGGGCATCGCCGTCGGCTCCTATCAATCCTCCGAAAGCGGGCCCAGGTATGCGGAGATCGTCGACGTCGAGCCGATCGTGCAGACCACCGACACACCGCGCGAAGTGTGCAAGAACGTCACGGTGACTCACCAGCGTCCGGTGAAAGACGAGAATCGCATCGCCGGCACCGCGATCGGCGCCATCGTCGGCGGCGTCGTGGGCAATCAGTTCGGTGGCGGCAGCGGCAAGAAGATCATGACGGCGGCGGGTGCCGTCGGTGGTGGCGTGGCAGGGAACCAGGTCCAGCAACAGATGCAGCAGGGCGACACCTACCAGACCACCGAGCAGCGCTGCAGCACCGTCAATGACAGCAAGGAAGAGACCGTCGGTTACGACGTTCGGTATCGCTACGACGGTGAAGTGCATGAAGCCAAGCTGGATGAAAAGCCCGAAGGCGACAAGGTCCTGATGCGCGACGGCAAACCCCAGTGGAAGGAGGATGCTCGTTCCTGAGCTGGCCACGGCCGTCTCCATTTCCATCCCGAAGCCTCTGATGACGGATCAGGGGCTTTCGGCAGATTGCCGGGTCGAGTTCGCGCTTCACGGCCGCCCCTCGGGCCCAGGGCCTATCGATGAGTCGGTTTTCTCGGGCGCCCCTGCGGCCCGATCGGTTGGCTCAGCGCGATTTCGATGGCGCGCTCTCTCTCGATTCCCTTGTCGACGAGCTTCTTGACCCGCGTTTTCAATGTCCCCACCGGCATCCCCGAAACTTGGGCGTGATGGGCCAGGCTGCCCTCACGCGGGGCACTTTTTGTCCGCTGCTGGACGGGCTGAAAATCTCGCACGGTCAATTTCATGGTCTTACCGAATGTTCGCCTCCAACACGGCCATGATGCCAATGCTGCTGAACGGCAACCGCCGCGGATTAAGTGAAGTTACTCTGCCTCACGTCACTCTCGCTCTAATTAACCTGGATCAAGTCATTAACGAAAAAGTATGATGTTTCGCAGGACGAAACGACTCTCGGGCTGGCTAGGGAGTCCGGCTCGACTGGTATTATCGGCATGAATATCAAAAGCTTGAGAACGACGCCGGGCGCGAATCGCAAAGGCGGGAATGACCGAAGGAAGTCGTGTAAAGATAGGGGCAAAAAAACGCCCGACAGACTCGTTCGCTTGCGCTGGAGTCTGTCGGGCCAAAGATCGCGGTATCGCGACCATGAACTTCACGGCTGCGCACGTCAGGTGCGCCCACCTCGATTCGTCAGATCATGAATTCAGTTTTGCACGCCGGAAATCAACATATGGTAGAAACCAACCCATACCAACTACTATGGGTATTAGATTAGCAGGATATCGCCAGGGAGAGAAAGGGGAATTTTCATCGACTTTAGTGTTGCCGGGCGGGTGTCGTCACCTCATCCGCAGCGGGCAGGACGCAATCCCGTGGCCAAGCCAGGTTCACGCTCCCGACCACGGTCGAGCCATTTCGCCGCCGACTGGCGCCGGCGGGTCGCCGTGAATCGCCCCCTCTGGAACGTCAGGGGCGCTAACGGTTAGCGCACACCGGGCAGTCAGGGTCCCTCGGCAGTGCGAAGTGACGCCACTCGCCGTTCAGCGCGTCGAAGGTCGATAACCCACGATGAGGCTGCCCGGCACCACTGATCAACTTCATCGCCTCCAGCGCCTGGAAGCTGCCGATCAAGCCCACCAGCGGCGAGATGACACCGCTCTCCGCGCAGGTCAGGGCATCATCGTCCCCCTGCTCACCGTAGAGGCAGGCATAACATGGCGATCGAGATTGTCGCGGATCGAATACGGCCAGCTGGCCCGAGAAGCGGATGGCCGCACCGCTCACCAGCGGTGTTTCGTTCTCGACACAGGCGCGATTGATGGCAAAGCGGCTGGAGAACCGATCCGTGCAATCCAGCACGACATCGGCCAGCCCGACCTCCGTCATCAATGCCTCTCCGACGAGCCGCGTCTCCAGAGCCCGCACGTCGCATGTCGAGTTCAGGCCCCGTGCCGCGTCGGCCGCGGAACGCGCCTTGGAGCGCCCGAGGCGCCCTTCCGCGTGGGCGATCTGACGCTGCAGGTTGGATAGCTCGACGATGTCGTCGTCGGCGATGACCAGGTGACCGACACCGGCTCCGGCCAGGTAAAGCGCCGCGGGGGACCCCAGGCCACCGGCACCGATGATCAGTACGCGGGACGCCAGCAGGCGCTCCTGCCCGACGATGTCGATCTCGTCGAGCATGATATGACGGCTGTAGCGTAGTAGTGCTTCATCGTTCATGAGTCTTCCTGGGCGCGAAAGCTACGTTGTCGGCCAGAGCCCTCCACGCGTCATCGATCCTCGTCCGGCAGGAGATCTGGGATCGGCAGCGCCAACTCCTCCTTGACCTCTTCCATGACCACGTAGCTCTTGGACTCCTTGACGCCGGGCAGCGTGAGCACCACGTCGCCCAGCAGCTGCCGGTAGGCGGACATTTCGGGAATACGGCATTTAAGAATGTAGTCGAACTGCCCGGAGACC
>NZ_CEXLVS010000361.1:0-2952 GCF_982684285.1 Salinicola sp.
AGCTCGTAGCTCGTAGCTCGTAGCTCGTAGCTCGTAGCTCGTAGCTCGTAGCTCACGACATCAGATCGAACGCCGACGATACTGCCGGTAGCGCGGGTACCAGAAGTGGCCGTGAATCGCATCCCACAGCACCTCGTCGCTGGAGGAGAGCGCAACGCCATCCTTCTGGGCCTGCTTGCCGACGGCGAAAGCGATCAGCTGGCTGATCTCGCGGATGTCGCCCAGCGCCGGTAGCAGCGCGCCTTCACCGGTCTTGACGATCGGGGCGCTGTCGGCGAGCGCGTTGGAGGCCGCCATCAACATGTTGTCGGTGACACGCGTCGCATTGGCGGCAATCACGCCGAGGCCGATACCTGGGAAAATGTAGGAGTTGTTGCACTGGGCGATGGGGATCGTGCGACCGTTGATCTCCACCGGCGGGAACGGACTCCCCGTCGCCACCATCGCCTGGCCGTCGGTCCACGCCAGTACGTCCTGCGGCACCGCCTCGACCTTGGAGGTGGGGTTGGAGAGCGGCATGATCAGCGGGTTCTCGCAGTTGGCGTTGAGCGTCTTGATCACCTCTTCGGTGAACAGGCCGCGCTGGCCGGAGACGCCGATCAGGATGGTCGGCTTGGCGTTGCGCACCACGTCGAGCAACAGGCGGGTATCGCTGTCGAAGCCCAACTCGGCGGGATCGTGGGCGAGCCGCTGCTGGAAGCTGTGCAGCCCGTCCATGTCGGTGGTCAGCAGGCCATCCTTGTCGACCATGAAGATGCGTTTTCTGGCATCGGCTTCCGATAGCCCCTCGCGAGTCATCGCAATCACGATCTGCTCGGCGATGCCGCAGCCGGCCGACCCGGCCCCCGCGAAGGTGATCGTCTGCTCGCTGAGCTTGGCATTCTTGGCCTTGCACGAGGCCAGCAACGTCGCCACGCAGACCGAGGCGGTCCCCTGGATGTCGTCGTTGAAACAGCAAAGCTCGTCCCGATAACGCTCCAGCAGCGGCATGGCGTTGGTCAGGGCGAAATCCTCGAACTGCAGCAGCACGTTGGGCCAGCGAGCCTTCAGCGACTCCATGAACAGGGTGATGAACTCGGCATACTCGTCCGGCGACACGCGCTTGTGGCGCCAGCCCATGTACATCGGGTCGTCGAGCAGCTTCTGGTTGTTGGTGCCGACATCCAGCGTGATCGGCAGCGTGTAGGCCGGGCTGATGCCGCCACAGGCGGTGTAGAGCGAGAGCTTGCCGATCGGGATACCCATGCCGCCGATGCCCTGATCGCCCAGGCCGAGAATGCGTTCACCATCGGTGACCACGATCACCCGCACCTTGTCCTTGGTGGCGCTGCGCAGGATGTCGTCCATCCGATGGCGATCGGGATAGGAGATGAACAGGCCACGGTGATTGCGGTAGATATTGGAGAACTCTTCGCACGCCTCGCCCACCGTCGGGGTGTAGATGATCGGCAGCATCTCCTCGAGATGCTCTTCCAGCAGGCGGAAGAACAACGTCTCGTTATCGTCCTGAATCGCCCGCAGGTAGATATGCTTGTCGAGGTTGTTCTGGCACAGCGTGTACTGGTGGTAGGCCCGTTCGAGCTGCTCTTCGATGCTCTCGACGTTCTGCGGCAGCAGACCCACCAGATTGAACTCGACCCGTTCTTCGCGGGTAAAGGCGCTGCCCTTGTTGAGCAGCGGCGTTTCCAGCAGCGACGGTCCGGCGTAGGGGATGTAGAGCGGGCGCTTGGCGTGATCGGACATGAATCGACTCTCGCGGTAACCAACGAATGAAACGCGCCTGTCGGACGGGCGATCTCACCGGTCGTTGGTGCAGGCCCGATGGCGCATTGTCGTTATCGACCGTGCGGCTGCCACGCAACCGGACGGACGCCCCGGACGAGCCGAAGCCGCCCGGGGGCCGACCAGTATGCCATCTGCCGCCGCCGATGGCATGTCCGCCGTGGAAACCCTTGCCAAAGACGTGACGGCCCCCGAAAAACCCTGCCGTGGCGGGGCCTGGCCGGTCGCCGCCAGGCCGTTCAGCAACTCGCCGCAACCGGTTGTGCCGGCCCCGGGAAGAACAGCGGGCGCAGCTTGACGCCGAACATGTTGCCGGCAAACGCGGCGCCCAGCCACAGCCAGCCGTGCAGGCTGCCGGACGCAATACCGCTGAAGTAGGCGCCGATGTTGCAACCGAACGCCAGCCGCGCGCCATAGCCCAGCAGCAGCCCGCCAATCACGGCCGCCGCCACGGAACGCAGCGGGATCCGCAAGCTGGGCGCGAAACGCCCTGCCAGCGATGCCGCCAGGCCGGCGCCCAGGATGACGCCGATGTTCATCACCGTGGTGATATCGCTGAAGACGCTGCTGTCGAGAGAGGCGGCGCGCCCGGGATTCTGCCAGGCCGTTACGTCGCCGCCGACGGCCTGAAACGCCTTGGCGCCCCACAGCGCGAAGGCCGAGGTGATGCCCCAGGGCCGGCCGGCCAATGACAGCGTCAGGAAGTTGAGCAGCGCCAGGCCGACCGCCCCGGCCAGGATCGGCCACGGCCCGGTCAACCAGCGGCCCGGCCCCGGCGAGACCGATGACGTCTGCTCCAGTTGGCCGTGACGGCGCTTCTCCATGACGACGTCAAGGCGGCAATGCCGGCAAACAGCACCAGACTGGCAGCGATCCCGCCCCCCGTACCGAACAGATCGATCATCGAGGTGGGCTGGAACGCCGGCAGGCTCTGCCACCAGGCGAAGTGGGCGGTGCCGATCACCGAGCCGACGATGAAGAAGAGCAGCGTGATGACCATGCGGGCGTTGCCGCCACCCACGGTGAACAGCGTGCCGGACGCACAGCCACCGCCCAGTTGCATGCCGATGCCGAACAGGAAGGCGCCGACGAGGACGGAGATACCGATGGGCGAGACGAACCCCTCGACCGGATGGCCGCACAGCGTTCCCGCTCCCAGCGCCGGGACGA
>NZ_CEXLVS010000362.1:0-2934 GCF_982684285.1 Salinicola sp.
CTACGTGCCGCAGGTGGGCATCATCAACCCCAGCACCTTCGCGCCGCTGTTCTCCATCGAAGTGGTGGTGTGGGTGGCGCTGGGCGGACGCGCCACGCTCTACGGTGCCTTGCTGGGCGCGCTGGTGGTCAACTATCTGAAAACGGTGCTGACGGGGGCGATGCCGGACGCCTGGCTGTTCATTCTCGGCGGCCTGTTCGTGCTGGTGACGATGTTGCTGCCGCAGGGCATCGCCGGGGTGATCTCGGCGTGGCGGGGCACGCGGTTCGGTCGCAGGACGGGAGAGCGTCAGGAGGTGAGCGCATGAGCAGGACGGATGGCTCCCGTTTCGGCAAGCTGCGAGAGATCGCGCGGCCGGACTGCGTGTTCGATTTCATGGTGCCGGCCCAGTCGCCGGTGGATGTGCGCCATGGGCCGATCCTCTATCTGGAGGACGTCAGCGTCAGCTTCGATGGCTTCCGCGCCATCAACGGACTGAACCTGACCGTGGACGACGGCGAACTGCGCTGCATCATCGGCCCCAACGGGGCGGGCAAGACCACGATGATGGACATCATCACCGGCAAGACCCGACCCGACAGCGGCCAGGTCTGGTTCGGCAGCCGGCACAACCTCTTGACGCTGGACGAGCCCCAGATCGCCAACCTGGGCATCGGGCGCAAGTTCCAGAAACCGACGGTGTTCGAGGCGCTCGACGTCACCGAGAACCTGGAACTGGCGATGGCCGGCGATCGGCGTATCTGGAAGACGTTGCTGGCCCGGCTCGATCGGGAAGGTCAGGCGCGAATCGACGAGGTGCTGGAGACCATCGGCCTGACCGAGGAGCGATACCGTTTGGCCGGGGTGCTCTCCCACGGCCAGAAGCAGTGGCTCGAGATCGGCATGCTGTTGATGCAACGACCGCGGCTGCTGCTGGTGGACGAGCCGGTCGCGGGCATGACCGAGCCGGAAATGCATCGCACCGCGGAACTGTTGACGCGACTGGCGGGGCAGCAGTCGGTCGTCGTCGTCGAGCACGACATGGGCTTCGTGCGCTCGATCGCGCGGCAGGTCAGCGTGCTCCATCAGGGCAGCGTACTGGCGGAGGGCACGATGGACCAGGTTGCCAGCGACCCGCGGGTGATCGAGGTCTATCTCGGCGGCGACGAGGAGGCGGCCTGATGCTGAGTGTCGATAAGCTCAATCAGTACTATGGCGAGAGTCATATCCTGCGTGACCTGTCGCTCGAGGTGCCCGCCGGCCGCTGTACCTGCGTGATGGGCCGTAACGGCGTCGGCAAGACCACGCTGCTCAAGGCGATCATGGGCGAGGTCGCCGCGCGTAGCGGAACGATTCAGTTCGATGGCGAAGACATTCGCATGCGCCGGCCCGAGGTGCGTGCCGGCCTGGGAATCGGCTACGTGCCCCAGGGGCGTCAGATATTCGCCACGCTCACGGTGGAGGAGAATCTGCGTATCGGTCTGCCGGCGAGAAGAGACAGGCAGCGCCGGATTCCCGAGCGCATCTACGAACTGTTTCCGGTGCTTCGGGAGATGCGCTATCGTCGAGGCGGCGACCTCTCCGGCGGTCAACAGCAGCAACTGGCGATCGGCCGGGCGCTGGTGCTCGACCCGCGGCTGCTGATCCTGGACGAGCCGGGTGAAGGCATCCAGCCCAACATCGTGGCGCAGATCGGCGAGGTGATCCGGCGTCTCAATCGCGAGGATGGGCTGACGGTGCTGCTGGTGGAACAGAAACTGCCGTTCGCGCGTCGATACGCCGATGGCTTCATGATCATGGATCGCGGCCAGGCCGTGGCCGGTGGCGACATTGCCGACCTGAGCGACGATCTGATCAAGCGACATTTAACCGTATGACGGCAGAGCCTTCATGTCATTGGCAAGCGGCGCCGACGGATTCCGGGCACCGCTTCGACGCGAGCCGGCATTGGGGCGCCTCGCTGGCGCTGACGTTTGCCGCGCGTCCCGCCGACACTGGCGAGGCGATGCGGACGCGCCTGATTCGTGCGCGCCACCACGGCCCCTTGCGGGTGCAGCGACCCTTCTACCCGGAATCCCGGGTCGTGGGGCAGCCCGATCCTTGCCACGTCTATCTGCTCCATCCCCCGGGAGGGCTGGTCAGCGGCGATGCCCTCGCCATTGACGTGGCTGTGGGGGCGGGCGCTCATGCCGTCCTGACCACGCCGGCGGCGACCAAGCTCTACCGTGCCGATAGCCACGGCGTCGCCTGGTCCCAGGCCAACCGACTCGTCGTCGACGACGGGGGGATGCTGGAGTGGCTGCCCCAGGAGACGATCGCCTTCGACGGCTCGCGGGGCGAGCAGCGGACCGAGATCGCGCTGCGGGGGAGCGCGCGCTGCCTGGGTTGGGAGATCATGGCGCTGGGGCGCCCGGCCAGCCAATTGCCGTTCGAGAGCGGTCGCATCGAGCAGCGCTTTCGGCTGGTTCGCGACGGCCGGCCGCTGTGGCTCGAGCGCCAGCCGTTGGATCCGCTGCACCCGCGGTTCGTGGGCCGCTGGGGGCAGGGTGGCGCGACGGTCCAGGCGACGCTGTGGGCGGTGGGGCTGGCGGATCCGCAGCAGGCCGTGGCACGTCTGCGCGAGACGATGCCGGCCGCCAGGAACTGGGCGGTCACCCAGCGTCACGATGTACTGCTGCTGCGCTATCTGGGCCACTCACGCAACGAAGCCTGGGATCGTTGCAGCGCTGCCTGGCGTGAGCTCAGGCCGTTGCTTGTCGGACGCAACGCTTGCGAGCCGCGCATCTGGAGAACGTGAATGGCTTTTTACAGCGCCCCGGAGCCGACGCATGGCTTTTACAGCGCCCCGAAGCCGGCGCATGGCTTTTACAGCGCCCCGAAGCCGGCGCAACATTGCAAAACTCGTAGCTCGTAGCTCGTAGCTCGTAGCTCGTAGCTCGTAGCTCGTAGCTCGTA
>NZ_CEXLVS010000363.1:0-2875 GCF_982684285.1 Salinicola sp.
AAACCGCTGGCGTGGGCGACTTCGGTCACCGGCAATGCGGTCTCGTTCAGCAGCTTCTTGGCGAACAGGCACTGGCGGTAGAGGGCGTTCGCCTTGGGCGATACCCCGAACCGACGCTGAAACAGCTGGCGCAGGTAGCGCTCGCCGATACCCAGTCTGTCGCAAAGCGCCGTCACGTTGCCCTGCTGCAGTGCGCCGGCATCGATCAGGCGGATGGCCCGTGACAGCGTGGTCTGGGATCCCTGCCAGGCGGGAGAGTCCGGTGCACTGTCCGGACGGCAGCGCAGGCAGGGACGAAAACCGGCGCGGGAGGCGGCGACCGCCGATTCGAAGTAACGAACGTGCCGCTCCTGCGGCAGCGTCGCCGGGCAGATCGGGCGGCAGAATATCCCGGTGGTCTCGACGGCAATGAAGAAGCGGCCATCGAAGCGGGCATCCCGGGCCAGTCGGGCACTGCGGCATTGCTGGGGGTCGAGCATGGGGGGCGCGTCCTGATCATCGTCTCGAGCTCATTGTAGCGGGGCGAGGCGGCGGGGCTGGCCGGATCCGGCACTCAATGATCGCCCCGGCGAGGATATGGCGTCGAGGGAAGAACGGCGCCGGCGAGGCGCCGTCTTGGGGGCGGGACGGCAGGTCGCGAGAGTCGCTACTTCCAGAGCTTGTCGTAGTCGTCCCAGTAGTGGCCCATGTCGCGATCCTGGGTCAGGCCATAGAGCGTGTAACGCCGGGCGAGGCGCGCGCCGCCATCGCGGGTCAGCGGCTGCCAGGCGAGGGTCGTGCTGCCGCGGCTCGATTCCGAGAAGAAGACGTCGAGGGGGATCGAGACATAGAGCCCCTTGTCGAAACTGCCCTCGCCGTAATCGTCGCCGGCGTCCGTCAGCGTCGCCCAGGCGCCGATCCGCACCCCGGAGTCGAACTCTCGGGAGAGGTCGAACGTCGCGCCCAGGTCCTTGGCCAGATAGCGACCCACGCTGACCTGAGCGAGAACGTCCTCGATGCCGGTTTCGATATAGGCGGTCGCGTGGCCGGTCCAGGTGTCGTATTCGCGCATGTCGAAGCGCTGGTCGAAATCCCGCTGCTTGACCCAGTTGAGATCGACGCCGAAGGCCACCGGGCTGTTGAACGGGCGATAGAGCACTTCGCCCCCGGCGCCGGCATACATCATCTCGAGCAGACCGCCGTAAGCCATGCCGTACCAGTCCTGGCCGAATCGCAGGGTACGGGTGTACTGCAGGTTGTAGATCCCGAGGCTGGTTTCATCCAGATAGCTGTTGATGTTGGTGCGAACGCGAGGCAGCTTCGAATTGGCGACGTAGTCGAAGTCATCGAAATTGTCCGCCAGGTTCAGGGCGGCGCGGCCGCTGAACCAGCCGTTGGGGTCGGTCCGGTATTCGGCGTCGAGCTTGGCGTAGATCTGGTAGAGGTAGCCGTCGGGCCCTCCCAGGTTCTGATTCAGGCCCGGCGACAGGCTCCAGGTGAACTGGTCGAGATCGTTCTGGTAGAGCAACTCCCCGTCGGGGGGCGTATCGCCGGGTTGCGTCAATGCCGAGGCGTACAGCCCGTAGTGGTACTGCTGGTCGTAGGCCGTGGAATCGGCCGCCTCGAGATAGGCCTGGCGATCATGGACGTCGTCGCGCAAGCCCATGCCGACACTCTGCCAGCGGTAGCGGTAGGTGCCGATATCTTCCGCGGTATGGTTGTTGAGAATGCGATTGGCGCGACCTTCGCTTTCCAGCATCGAGCGATATCTGGTCGCTTCGGCCTCGACGATCAGCTCGTCGTCGTCGCGGGTGATACGCCGCACCCGCATCCCGGCGTTGTTCTGCAGTTCCGAGCTGACGGCGTTCCAGTCCTGCGCGGTCCGCTCCGGTGCCGCCTGGATCGGCACCGGTCTCGGATCATCGGTCTTGGGTTGTGAAATGCCGGCGAGGTTGCCGCGAAAGGTGATGCCGAACATGGCGGTGTCGCCGCGCTCCCACCCGGCGCTCAACGAGATGTTGTCGTTGAGGCTCAGGCGGGCACCGAGATTGACCGGAGAGTGCTGAGTCAGCGTCGTCTCGAACGGTTCGCTGCGGTAGTCGTTGCCATCGTACTCGAGCTGGAGCGACAGCGGCTCCCAGCCGGTCTGGTATTCGATGCCGCCGAACAGGCCAACGTCGCCGCTGAAGATGTCGCCGAACTCGAAGTCGCCGGCTTCCTCGGGATTCTCCGTGGAGCGCTCGTCGAATCGATCCGATACCGCCCCCAGCGGGTTGCCGATGCCGCCGCCGTTGGCCAGATAACCCCAGCCCAGGCCGAGGGTGAAATCGAAGTCGTACCAGCGCTTGCTGGCGACCAGATATTCACTGCCGAAGAGGCCGGTACCGCCGAAGTCGCGAAAGCCCAGCGCCACGGCTGGCGTGTTGCGGTCCTCTTCCAGCAGCCGGAATTTGAAGTCGATCCCTTTATCCAGATAGGAACGCCCGGGATCGGTGGACGCGGGATAGTCCTGATTGGTGATCGCCGTGTAGCGAAAGCCGGCCTCCAGCCAGTCCATGGGCTGAAAGCTTATGTTGTAGCGGAGGTAGGGCGACACATGGCTGTGATTGAGGGAGATGTCTCCCAATGGCGCCATGCGTGCCGTCGGTGTCTGCATCAGCCCAACCCCGCCGAAGTCGGTGCGGGCCTGGCCCAGGTCTGCCTGCGTGATGGGCGCGTATGCCATCAGGATCGGGAGAGAGGCTCCCATGACCGGGGTGAAAAGGCGCAGCGGGGTCCAGCGGCGATCTGCGAATGTCGTCATGAGCATGGCTTAGTGGTAAAGATTGGCTGGGTCGACCGTGATGCACTCATCGCCGGGCAAGCGCGTGGCCAGAAACTGGGGGAGGGCCATGTC
>NZ_CEXLVS010000364.1:0-2874 GCF_982684285.1 Salinicola sp.
TGCATCGTTCGCCAGGTGCGGCGCTGGCGCTTCCCCGAGCCGGACGGCGGCGAAGTCGACGTGAACTTCCCGTTCATCTTCGGCGCCGGCGGCGACCTGGTGAAACGGCTGCTGATCCCTTCACTCTACAACCTGGACCGGGACCGCTTGATCGCCCCGGAAATGCGAATCGTCGGCATCGATCTCGCCGAGCACGACGACGAGAGTTTTCGTCGACATCTCAAGGACTTCATCGCCGACAAGGCCGCCGACAATCATTCGGAGAGCCGGGGCGGCTCCCTGGACGAGTCCCACTGGCGGGATTTCGAGAAGCGACTGCACTATCGCCAGGGCGATTTCACCGATGACGCCATCTATCGCCAGATCGAGGATGTCATCGCCTCGTCGGGCAGCGACAACGCGCTCTTCTACTGCGCCACGTCGTCGCGCTTCTTCAGCGACATCGCCAGAAAACTCGACGGCGCCGGACTGCTCGAGGAGCGAAACGGGCAATATCGCCGGCTCGTGGTCGAGAAACCGTTCGGTCACGACCTCGAATCCGCACAGACATTGAACGCCGACCTGCTCGAGGTGATGAAGGAAGAGCAGATCTATCGAATCGACCATTTCCTCGGCAAGGAGACGGTCCAGAACATCCTCGTCGCCCGCTTCGCCAACGTCCTGTTCGAACCGTTCTGGAACAATCATTACATCGATCACATCCAGATCACCGCCGCGGAGACGGTCGGCGTCGAGGAACGTGCCGCCTTCTACGACAAGGCCGGTGCGATGCGCGACATGGTACCCAACCACCTGTTCCAACTGCTGGCGATGGTCGCGATCGAACCGCCGGCCGCGTTCGGCGCAGACTCCCTGCGCAGCGAAAAATCGAAGGTGCTGGGCGCCATCCGCCCGTGGACCACCGAGGAAGCCGCCCACCACTCCGCCCGCGGACGCTACGAGAAAGGCACCCTCGACGACCGCCAGGTGCCCGGTTATCTCGACGAAAACGGCGTCGACGCGGACAGCCAGACCGAAACCTTCGTCGCCATGAAGGTGATGGTCGACAACTGGCGCTGGGTCGGCGTGCCGTTTTACCTGCGCACCGGCAAGCGCATGAGCGCGCGGGATACCGAAATCGCGATCTGCTTCAAGCCGGCGCCCTACGCGCAGTTCCGCAATACCGACGTGGAACGCATGGCCTCCAACTGGCTGATCATCCAGATCCAGCCCAACGAGGGCATGTGGTTCGACTTCCAGGCCAAGCGCCCCGGCCCCGAGCTGGAAATGGATACCGTCAAGATGGGCTTCGCCTACAAGGACTTCTTCGATCTACCCGCGGTCACCGGCTACGAGACGTTGATCTACGACTGCCTGACCGGTGACCAGATGCTGTTTCAGCGCGCCGATACCATCGAGAATGGCTGGCGTGCCGTGCAGCCGTTCCTGGATGCCTGGGCTCGACAGTCCGAGGCCGGGGAATCCGGTATCGAAGGCTATGCCGCCGGCACCGATGGACCCACCGGCGCCCATGAACTGATCCAGCGTGACGGCCGCACTTGGCACAAGGTAGGGGAAGCGACGGGCCCCGGCGTGGCGCCGGTGCCCGGCAAGCGCTGAGGCCATGGCACGCGCCGAGTCGAACCGCCGCGAACGACGGATAGGCGCGGTCGCTATCAGGGCGCCCGCCATGGCTACCAGATCTCCCGATACAGCTCGGTCACTTCCTGGTGGCTCGGCACCCGTGGGTTGTTGCCCGGCGAGCCGGAGGCCAGCGCCTGCTCCGCCATGGCGTCGATCAGCGCGAGGTAGCGCTGCTCATCGATGCCGTAGTCACGCGGTCGCGGCACCTCCAGCTCGCGGTTGAGGGCGGCCAGTTCGTCCAGCAGTCGCTGGCCGGCGCGAGCATCATCGTCGTCGACGCCGGCAACGCCGATGGCGCGGGCGCAGGTGGCGTAACGTTCGCGGGCCTCGGGCAGCGAGAACGCGGTGACCGCCGGCAGCAGCATGGCGTTGGACATGCCGTGGGGCACGTGAAAGGCCGCGCCGATCGGACGACTCATGCCGTGCACCAGCGCCACCGAGGCGCTGGAAAAGGCCAGTCCCGCCAGGCTCGATCCCAGCATCATCGCCTCCCGCGCCGGCCGGTCGTCGGGCTGGTGGTAGACCCGGCGCAGATGGGGGCCGATCAGGCGCATGGCGGCCAGCGCATTGTGATCCGAGAAAGGGTTGGCCTTGCGACTCACGTACGCCTCGATGGCATGGGTCAGCGCATCGATGCCGGTATCGGCGGTGACCCGTGCCGGCACCGAGAGGGTCAGCTCGTAGTCGACGATCGCCGCCGCCGGCATGAAGCCGATCCCGGGGCAGAGCATCTTCTCGCCGACGCTATCGTCGGTGATGATGGTGAAGCGCGTCATCTCCGAGCCGGTGCCGGCGGTGGTGGGTATGGCGACCAGAGGCAGGCCGATCCGCGCGGCCGAACGCGGAAACTGATAGTCACGGATCGCGCCACCGAAGTGCCCCAGTACGCCGATCGCCTTGGCGGAGTCGATGGGGCTGCCGCCACCCAGCGCGACCAGGCCATCGAAGGCACCCTGGTCGGTGCCATCGCGCATCGACTCGACGCCTGCGCGAATCGATGCCTCGGTGGGCTCCGGCACCGTATCGGCGAAGACCCGGTAGTCGAGATGCGCCGCGTCGAGCAGCGCCTCGACACGCGCCAGATAGCCAAGTTCCACCATCGTGGTGTCGGTCACGATCAGCGGCCGCCGCACGCCCAGCGCCGCGAGTACCTCCGCCAGCCGCTCGAGCGCACCACCACCGACCTCCATGATGCGCGGCATCAGGATGTTGCTGGACATCGACTCTCCTCCTCGTCCGACCGTGCGCCCT
>NZ_CEXLVS010000365.1:0-2874 GCF_982684285.1 Salinicola sp.
GACCTGCCGCGGCCGGACGAGATCAGCGAAGTGGTCAACGAGTGCACCAACATCCCGATTCACCCGCGCCACCCCTGGGTCGGCGAGATGGTCTACACCGCCTTCTCGGGCAGCCATCAGGACGCGATCCGCAAGTCGCTCAAGAAGCAGCGGCCGGACGAGCCGTGGCAGGTCGCTTATCTGCCCATCGATCCGCATGACATCGGTCGCGACTATCAGGCGGTGATTCGGGTCAACAGCCAATCCGGCAAGGGCGGCATGGCGTTCCTGCTCGAGCGCGACTACGGCATCAGCCTGCCGCGCTGGATGATGCTGGCGCTGGCGCCCCACGTGCAGCAGGAGAGCGAGAAGCGGGCCAGCGAACTCTCCAGCGAGATCATTCGCCAGGTGATGTTCGACCGGTTCACCTGCGAGTCACCGCTGTCGCTGGCCGACTATCGTCTTTCCAAAGGGCAGGACGAAGGCATCGAGGTGACCCTGTGGCAGGGCGCCGAGACGCTGCGTCTCTCCGGCAAGGGCAACGGTGCGATGTCCTCCTTCACCGACGCGTGGCAGAAGCATTCCGGCGTCAGCGTCGGCATCATCGACTACGCGGAGCACTCGCTGGGTGGCGACAGCGAGGCCAACGCCATCGCCTTCGTCCAGCTCAACGTCGACGGGCAACGCGTCTGCGCCGTGGCCGAGGACAGCGACACCGTCAGTGCCTCGCTCAAGGCGATCCTCTCCGGGATCAATCTGGCCGAGGCCCAGGGTGCGCCGCAGACCACCGAGGCGCGCGCGACCACCGTCGATTGAGCGTCACCGACCGCCGCGAGGCAAGACGAGAAGGGCGCCCATCGGGCGCCCTTCTGCGTTGTCGAGATAGTCTCGCGGTCGGCTCGGCTCAGGGGTAGCTGGGGGGCAGCAGCGTACGCAGATCATTGTTGAGCGGCAGCTCGAAGCTGGTCGCGCCGAGGATTGCGCGATCGGCGATACGCACCACCCGGGCATTGACGAACAGCCGATCCTGGGCCTGAGCGTAGGTGCCCACCAGCACCGCGCTGGCGTCGTAATCCTGACTCAGCCGTTGCACGTTACGCGACAGGATCAGCTCGCCGGTGTTCTCTTCGATGTAGAGGCTGTTGCGCAGCTTGACCTCGATCACCTGCTGGCCAGACTCGACCAACCGCGAGACGAACATTTCGCTCAGGGTACGGCCCAGGGTCGAGGATTGCCCGAGGTGGTCGACGTCGACGAAGGTGGTGGCGACCAGCGGTGCGGGGTCGTCGAGCCGCCCCCGGCTATTCTCGACCAGCGCCTTGGCTGCCGAGTCGACCCGCTCCAGGGTGGTCGGCTGGTGTGGGCGACCGTTGGGGTCGAGCATCGAGCAGCCTGTCAGTGCCGCCAGCAGCAGCACGAGCAGCAGCCGAGCGCAGAAAGATACGGACATTGCGGAACTCTCTCGGCTGCGCCTCACCATTGCGACGATACCTTGAGCTGGCCCTGCTCGGCAGCCGGCGCACGGCCGTATTGGCCGCTATCGCCGGGGTTGATGTAGTAGAGATTGGAAGAGGAGTAGAGCAGGGTCTGGTACTCGTCGGCCTGGACGGTGATGATCACCTCCTCGTCGCTCTCCGAGGTCCAGCTGCCGCTGAACAGGTCGACCAGCCCGGCGGCAGGGATCAGCGCCAGCGAGGGCTCGCGCCAGTGGTTGAACGGAATCGTTGCCACCGCGATGCCTGCCGCCAGGGCGGTCAACGCGCCCTGGGGTGGGCGGATCGGCTGGCGATCCCGGTGTGCCACGACCTGCACGTCGAAAGTGACGGTGGCCGCGCCGAGATCGCTGGTCCTGACCGTGGCGCCCTGTTTCACCAGCTCGCTGGTCAGCAGCGAGCCAAAGCCGCGGCTGAAGGCGGTTGCGGTCTCGGGGGGCCTAATATAGAGCGCGCGCCGATCGAGCCTGCGGTCGGCCATGATGGCCTTGGCCTCGTGCCGCGCCAGCACCTCCCAGTGATAGGCGGCCTGCATACGCTGCTGGGTGGTCGCCGGGTAGGTGGTGGCCAGCGGGGCCTGGGAGGTGTTGACGCCGAAGCAGCCGCTCAGCAGCGGCAGGCCGCAGAGCAGCACCCAAGGTTTCAATGACATGTGTAGAGAGTTCCTGTCCGATCGCCGGGACGTCTGTATGGTTATGGCTTTCGGAGAGTATCGGCGGGCACGCGCTCGGCTTGAGCGCGGCCGGGGAAAACTGCGTCAGGCGAGCGGTTTCGCTCTCCCTGGCGCCTACTCAGGGTTCGTAAGAAAAGTCGGCGAGCGCAGGCATTTTTCAGACGGAGCTTAGCGATCGCTGTCGCTGCGGATCTGCGCGTGGCTGATCAGGGCGAAGATGAAGGTGCCGCCGACGACATTGCCGAGCAGGGTCGGGAAGCCGAAGTGGAACAGGTATTCCGACCAGCCGGCGTGGCCGGAGAAGACCAGGTACATCACCTCGGTGGAGCCGACGATGATATGCGTGAACTCGCCGATCGCGACGAGGTAGGTCACGATCAGGATGACCCAGATCTTGGCGCTTCCCGCGCTGGGCAGCAGCCAGACCATGGTCGCGATCATCCATCCGGCCACGATGCCCTTGGCGAACATCTGCATCGGCGTGTTCTCGAGGATGTGCTCGCCCAGCGCGAGGAACGCCTCGTGGGTCTGCATCGAGAAGATCGGCAGTGCCAGAATGGCCCAGGCGGAGACGGCGACGCCGACCAGGTTGCCCACCAGCACCACGCCCCAGAGCCGGAGCAGGCACACGAACTTGCCGAGCCGGGGCTGGCTCATCACGGGAAGCACCGCCGTCACGGTATTCTCGGTGAAAAGCTGCTGGCGGGCCATGATGACCACCAGGAACCC
>NZ_CEXLVS010000366.1:0-2801 GCF_982684285.1 Salinicola sp.
TATGGTGTTCGCGGTTCGGTAGGAGTGTGCGAAGCCGTAGCCCCTCAGCAGGGGAGACTCGTCGGGAAGTAGGTCGCTCTGGAGCTGGCGGGCGACCTCGAGCTCGTCCCGTACCCGGATCCGATCCACGAGCTCCATGGCGAGCAGGTACGCGAGACCAGCGACACTGGCGAGAAACAGGATCGACAGCGCAATCGTGGCCTCGATCGGCGGTCGCGTGCCGCTGGGAGTGGGGCAGGCTTCGATCGCGCTGCTGGCCTCGCTCGAGAGCCGGGAGCGTGAATGGATCCTCGCGGCCAACCGCGAGCTGCTGCAAGAGCGCTACGAGATCAGCGTCGACGCCGTCGAGCGGGAGATCGCGCGTTTCCATCAGGAGGGCCACGCCCGCGGCGTCGAGGGTTCGAGCCTGCCTGAATTCACGGGCCTGGCGATTCCCGTTCTCGACCACAGCGGACGCTGTCTCGGCGCCTTCAGTTGCTCGATGCTCAAGTCGCGGATGACGCCGGCTCATCGCCAGGAGGTACTGGCGATGATGGCGGAGCAGGCCGAGAGCCTGGTGTCGCAAGCCCACGGCTTACTGCAGGCGGAGTGACGATCATGTCGAGAGCGGTTCAACCGTCCCATCTTCGCCCCTGCGGCTGGCAGGCGCTGCTGCCCGCCCCGACCTCGCGACCCGAGCTCCAGGGGGATCAGGTCGCGGATCTGGCGATCGTGGGCGCGGGCTACACCGGCGTCGCCGTGGCACGGACCTATCATCGTCTGGCGCCGGACCGTCGCATCGTGATGATCGATGCCGAGGCGGCCGGGGAGGGCAGTCCGGGACGCAACTCCGGATTCATGCTGGAGATCGCGTTGGCCAACGATGCTTCCGCGGATCAACTGGCGCGAATGTCGACACTCAATGCGCTGAGCCGTGGGGCGATGGCAACGCTCAAGGCGCAGGTCGACGAGCACGCCATCGATTGCCAGCTCCAGCGCACCGGTACCTATCGGGCCGCCCGGGGCGACGAGGGGCGACGTGCGCTGGCCCGGTATCGGGGTTTTCTGGAGGCTGCGGGGCTGTCCCATCGGCGCCTCGAGCGCGAGCAGCTCGAGGCCGCGCTGGGCACCCGCTACTACGCCGAAGGAATCTACTCGCCCGACTGCTATCTCGTTCAGCCGGCGGCGCTGATCCGCGGATTGGTCGATGCGCTGCCGGAGGCGGTGGCGTGTCACGAACGGAGCCCGGCACTGGCCGTGCAACGGGACAACCGGGCTTGGCGGGTCAGCACCCCGAAGGGGTCGCTGCGGGCCCGGCAGGTGGTACTCGCCAACAACGCCTTTGCACGTCCTCTGGGCGCCGATGCCTCACGCCTTACCGCCATCTACACCTACGCCGCGCTGACTGCGCCGCTCTCGCCGGGGCTGACGGCCGCCATCGGAGCCGGGCCCTGGGGGCTGCTGCCAAGCCACCGGCTGGGTTGCACGTTACGCACCACGGCGGATGGCCGCTTGATGATCCGCGCCCAGTACAGCTACGAGCGGGAAAGGGACAACGCAGCCGTCGCCGCCGGACTCAAGTCGAGCCTGGTCGCACGCTATCCGGAACTGGCGGGCATTGAATTCGAGCGGGTCTGGGGCGGCACCACCGGCCTGACCTACAACGGTGCCCCGCTGTGGGGGGAAGTGGCGGAGAACCTGTTCGTGTCGGCGGGATGCAACGGCGGCGGCATCGTCAAGGGCACCTTGCTGGGCGAGGCCCTGGCGAAGCTCGCGCTGAAACAGCCGGGAGTCGATATTCCCGGCCTCTTCGGCACGCCGAGCTGGATGCCGCCCGATCCCGTTCGCAGGCTGGCCTTCGACGCCATTCGCGCCCACGAACAGCGCAAGGGGCGTGACGAGGCCTGAGCACGCCTGGTCGCTTTCGACTGAAAATCCACCGCTACCGAAGCGTCATCGAGACCCACAACGCACAACAATCAAGGAGTCATCATGGACCCTCAGGTGCACTACGGCATGCTGTCACTGTTGCCGGCTTGTCTTGCCATCGTCTTGGCGTTCGCGACGCGTAACACGATCTTCTCCCTCGCCGTGGCCTGCGTCGTCGGCGTCACGGTCATGGGGCGGGGGCTGTTCGGCTTCCCCAATCTGCTCAAGACGTCGTTGGGGACCACGGATTTCTCCTGGATTCTGCTGCTGGAGCTGTTCATCGGCACGGTCATCGCCTTTTTCCAGCGTACCGGGGCGATCCGCAACTTCACCGCCTGGGTCGAGGCGCGCGCGCTGTCGCGGGTGCGGGTCCAACTGGTCGGCTGGTTCATGGGCATGTTCGTGTTCTTCAGCGACTACTTCAGCCCGCTGTTCGTCGGTTCCACCCTGCGCGGGCTGACGGACCGCTACCGGGTCTCGCGCGAGAAACTGGCCTATATCGCCGATTCCACTTCGGCACCGGTCAGCGTGCTGGTGCCGATTACGGGGTGGGCGGTATTCATCTCGGGGCTCTTGATCGGCATGGGGCCCATCGAGACCGCAGGCGATGCCATGCAGGCCTTCGTCTACGCCGTACCCTTCAATCTCTATGCCTGGATGTCGGTGTTGATGGTCGGGTTGGTGATCGTCGGGATCGTGCCGCTTTTCGGCCCGCTGAAGCGTGCCGAGGCCCGCGCCCAGAACGAGGGCAAGGTGTTTCGCGACGGCGCCGATCCGCTGCTCGGCGAGGAGCTCACCGACCTGCAGCCGTTCGAGGGCGTGCGCACCAACCTGTTTCTCAACTTCGTGCTGCCGGTGCTGATCGTGATCGGCGTTGCGGTGGGAACCTTCGC
>NZ_CEXLVS010000367.1:0-2780 GCF_982684285.1 Salinicola sp.
TGGGCTTCCGCGATGACGAGCTGCAGAGTCTCAGTCGGCTGCGGGCCAGCGAGATCGAGTCCCTGATCCACGAGTTTCCGGGCGTGGCCCGGTTCGAGCTGGATCACGACACCTTCAAAGCGGCGCTGCGCCGCGTCGATCGCGACCAGGATCGCGACGGGCTGGTCGATCACTGCATTCGACACGGGGCCAGCGTGCACATGCTGAGCACCTTCTTCGGTCTGACCCCGAACGACTGCTCGGCGCGTCGCACGCTGCTGGGCGTGCCGAGCCGGCAGGGACGCTTGCCCATGCCGGAAGAGAAGGTAGAGCACGAGGCGTACCACCGCTGGCAGACCATTTCTGACGATCCATCCGGTCCCGGTGCCGTGGAAGATATTCGCGGCATGCTGGTACTGGCCGAAGAGGTCACGCTGCCGTTGGCGGTGATCTGGACCCTGATCAAGCAGTGGACCCAGCCGGAGCAGGCGCGACAGCAAAGCCTGCCTGCCGAGGATGAGGGCGTGGTGCGTGAAGGGGTGGCGTGATGAAACATTTTGACGCGCTTATCGGGCGCGCCGCGTCATCCATGACTCAACGCCGAGGCGAGGCCGCCTCGGCGTCAAGCGGTCAGGAGGATGCGCTCGACGGTCTGCTGTTCATGGGCAATCCCCATGAGACCGTTCCCCGAGCCCTGCTACTCGATCAACGCCTGGGCGCGGTCGACGTGCTTGGGTGGCAGATGATCCGACTGCTCTCGAACGCCGATCGCACCACCGCTTTTCCAACCTATGACGAACTGGAGCCGTTGCTGCGTTCCGGTGCGAACCGTAAGGCGTCACGCAAGACCGTGGCGCGTGTCATCGCGATCCTCAGGCTGACCCGCTGGATGACGTTGGGCATGAAAGCGCGGAACACCGACAACGGACGCATGATCGGCAACGTCTACGTGCTGCACGATGAGCCGCTGGCACCCGCCGAGTCGCTGTCGCTGGATGCCGAGTACATCGAGTACGTCATCCGTTGCACCCGTCATCACAACCGTGATGTCGCCGAGGTGGCGCAACTCGTTCGCGACGAGCTGGCCGAGGGCGGTGTGCTCGAACTGCCGACCCGACTCGATGTCATCGACCAGCGTGCCGAGCGCCAAAAGCGCACAGAGTTTCCAGCGGAAACTCTGTCATCAGATGCCCAGTTTCCGGCGGAAACTCAGCAGGATTCTCCCGGTTTCCAGCGGAAACCCGGACAGTTTCCTGAATCCGAAGATCCCAGTTTCCAGCGGAAACTCATGCGTGAATCAGGCACTTACGACGCAGTTTCCGATGCAGCTCGCCCTACAGTACGTAGTTATACAAACAGTGTGTGTAAAACCACCGCGCGCGAGCCGGGCGACGCCTCGCTGATCTGGAGCTGGCCGCTCGAGCTGACTGCCGACGAGCGGGAATCGGTCACGTTCCTGCTGACGGGGTTGTCGACCGAGACGCAGCAGGCGGTGATCGACGAAGCCGCCGGGCGGGTCGATGCCGGCAAGGTCAAGAACACACTGGGCTTCCTGCACACTCTGGCCAAGCGTGCCGCCTCGGACAATTTCCAGCTGACCCACTTCGGGCGCGGCGTCGCCAACAAGCGGCGTGACCAGGCTGAGACGAGTGACGAACAGAACCGGGCCGTTACCGCGCCGGTGGTGGCGATGTCGCCGCCCAAGCCGGCCCAGCCGGAACCACAGCCGATGTCGGCGGCAACCGAACGGGCGCGAGGGGAGATGTTCAAGCGCCTCGGACTACGGCGCTAGAAACCCTTGAGATCGCGTTTAACGTTTCCGGTAGGGCAATGCTCATCGACCCCTGATGCTGGCATCCCATCCAGTGCATCGACGACTCAGGAGTGATTATGGCCAGCACTGAGCCCCGTGTAGGGCAGCTACGCAGCAAGATCGAGATGACCCTGCACACCTATCCGGCAGTGCTTGCCTGGCACGGGCGCGGAGTCGAGAGCGGCAAACCGCAGGTGGTCGGCCTCAAGCAGTTCCTGTCGCTGGCCGGTCGTGTTCACCAGGCAGCGGGCCGAGACGATCCCTATGCCGATCACTGGCTGCTCATGCTCGAGGAGAAAGTCGACGAGACCCGACAGGCGCTGCAGCAGCTGGAAACTCGAGTCAGCAGTGTGCTGAAGCAGATCCCGGAAGGACTCGATGTTAGCCGTAACGTCAGCCAGCAACCGTTCGTGACGCCCGTGTTCACCGGCGGGCAGATGGGCTGGCAGGCCGTCATGTTGCTGATGCAGTACGACAGCATCGTCCGCGATGTCCTATTGGCGCACCACATTGGCTTGCTGGGCAACAAGCAACGCGGCGCGATGATCCGTGATCAGGGCGGTCATGCCTTGCGCTCGCTCTGCTACGCCCCCGTCAAGTTCCCCGGATTCAGCGGCGCAACGCGTGACGATTTCGCGGCCAACAACGCCAAGGCGCGAAACGCCCTCGAGAAATACGGTGAGTTGCCGCAGGACATTCTGGAAGGAACGCGTCGCAGCGAGTTTGCGCCGACGATCCGCCGTGAGGAAGCCACGCCGTCCGGCAGTGATCAGGCACACAAGCTCGAAGGCGCGGATCTGGACGACGACCAGCTGCTGCCCCAGCCCGGGGCCTCCGAGGACTAATTCCTGCGGGTGATGGCACTGCCATCACTCCAGGAAGAGCCAGGTGGGTGATGGCACTGCCATCACTCCAGAAAGAGCCAGGTGGGTGATGGCACTGCCATCACTCCAGAAAGAGCCAGGTGGGTGATGGCACTGCCATCACT
>NZ_CEXLVS010000368.1:0-2765 GCF_982684285.1 Salinicola sp.
CCTGCACCAGGAGGGAAGCGGATGACCTACGAGCTCTATTACTGGCCGGGTATCCCCGGTCGTGGCGAATTCGTTCGCCTAGCGCTGGAGGATGCCGGCGCGGATTACATCGATGTCGGCAAGCGGTCCGCTGGTGAGGGCGGTGGCGCGGGTGCCGTCAGTGAATTCATTCACGGTAGCGACCTGGGGCAGCCGCATTTCGCGCCGCCGGTGTTGAATGCCGACGGGCTGGTCATCTCTCACGTCGCCAACATTCTGCAGTTTCTCGGACCCCGGCTGGGGTTGGTGCCGGAGGACGAGGCCGGCCGCTTCTGGGCCAACGGGCTGCAGTTGACGCTGACGGATTTCGTCGCCGAGATCCATGACACCCACCATCCAATCGGCAGTTCGCTCTACTACGAGGACCAACAGGACGAAGCGAAACGGCGCGCCCGGGTCTTCGTTCAGGAGCGCCTGCCCAGGTTCCTCCACTATTTCGAACGTGTGCTGGCGGCCAATGCCGGTAACGAGCCCTATCTGGTAGGGACGGCGCACAGCTATGTCGACCTGTCGCTGTTTCAGGTGGTGACTGGGCTGCGTTATGCCTTCCCCCGGGCGATGGAGCGACTGGAGCCGGAAATACCCGAAGTGACCGCGCTGGTCGATCGTGTCAGTCAGCGACCGAAGCTTGCCGCCTATCTCACGTCCGACCGGCGGCTGGATTTCAACGAGGGCGGCGTGTTCCGTCACTACCCCGAACTGGACGGATGACGATTCGGCGTCGGCGCATGACAGCGCCGGTTAGCGTGCTAAAGTAGACACATGTCTGGACACGTCAACAAGGAGGCAAGGCATGCCATTACTCGACAGCTTCATGGTCGACCACACCAAGATGAATGCACCGGCGGTGCGTGTCGCCAAGCAGATGAAGACGCCGGGCGGTGACAATATCACCGTCTACGACCTGCGCTTCTGCATTCCCAACGAAGAGATCCTGTCCGAGCGGGGGATCCACACCCTCGAGCACCTGTTCGCGGGTTTCATGCGTCAGCATCTCAATGGCGACGGCGTCGAGATCATCGATATCTCGCCGATGGGTTGCCGCACCGGGTTCTACATGAGCCTGATCGGGCAGGTCGACGAACCTACCGTGGGCGCAGCCTGGAACGCGGCGATGGAAGACGTGCTGGCGCTGACGGACCAGAAGTCGATCCCCGAACTCAACATCTACCAGTGCGGCACGGCGGAGATGCACTCCCTCGACGAAGCGCAGCAGATCGCCAGGAACGTGACGACGCGCGGTATCGGTGTCAACTCCAACAGCGAGCTCAAGCTGACCGAGGAGTTCCTCGCCGCCCACGGGGCGTGAAGCGCGGCGCCCATGTCAGCCCGCCATGAAAACGCTGACGACATATCGGACCCGCAGCCCTGGCTGCGGGTTTTTTCGTGGGCGCGACCCACCCGGACGAACCTTTGGTGCAATCGGTGTCAAAACGTTACCCGATTGTTCGCCGTTCACCGCAGGGGATTGACCGATGCTTGATACCGTTCAGCAGTTCTTTCAACGCGTCCTCGCCACGCCACAATCCGAAAGCCGGGAGGTGATCACGCCACAGCTGGCGGTCGCCGCGCTATTGAGCGAGATCCTGCGCGCCGACTACCAGACCGATCCCGAAGAGTTGGCCCTGTTGCGTCGGATGCTGATGGCGCAGTTCTCGCTGGACGAGGGCGCCGTCGACGAACTGGTCGAGCAGGCGCAGCGGCAGGTCGACGAGGCGGTGGATCACTTCCAGTACGTGTCGTTGCTCAACGAGCGCTACGACTACGATCAGCGCGTCGAGCTGATCGCCGCCATGTGGCGTCTGGCCTATGCCGACCACGAGCTGGCGGCCCTGGAGGAGCACCGGATTCGCCGCCTGGCCGATCTGCTCTACGTGACCCACAGCGATTTCATTCGCACCAAGCTGGCGGTGCAGGACGAACTGAAGCGGGGGTGACCGACGTTCAGTGGTCTTCCGCGGAGCGCTCGTGCGCCAGCACGCCGCTGGATTCGACCGCGCGACCGATGGCCTGGAAGGTGCGCTCGGCCTCCCGCCGCGAGGGCGCGCCCCGCAGGCAACTGACGACGACGACCGCTCCCGGTGTCCCGGGGTCGAGAATGCCGGCGTCGCAGAAGCGCGCATACTGGGTTCCGGTTTTCTGGGCAAAGGGCCACTGCCGCTGGAACCCGGCGGATAGGCGCCGATGGCCCGTGTCGGCACGCTGCATGATCGACAGCAGGGTGGCGGTGGCCGCGGCGGGTAGCGCCTCGCCCTTGTCGATCCTCTCCAGCATGTCCGCGTAGCGATCCAGCCGACCCGAATTGAGCCCGGTGGCGTAATAGCGCTGGTAGGCTGCGGCGAGATCGAGCGGTGGAAATTGCTCCCGTCGGCTATCGGTCAACTGTGCGAGCCGGGTCAGGCGCGGTTCGCCGAAGTCGGCCTGTCGCAGGTCGATCAGTTGCCTGCCGGTCAGCGATTGCGCCTTGGACGTGAAGACGCCGTAGAGATGTCGTCTCACGTCGATCAGGGTGGTAATCGGGCCGATCCCTTCGTCCATCAACGATCTCGCCCGGCGATTGACCGCTTCCACTCCAACCCTTCGCATCAACATGTCGGTTGCCGTGTTGTCGCTGTCGATCAGCATTCGCTCGAGCAGGGTCCGCAGGGGGATCCTGGTCTCGGGGGCGGCCCAGTTGGTGGCGCCCGCGCCGTCGACGTAGTCGCAGTCGGTGCACACGTGCGTCC
>NZ_CEXLVS010000369.1:0-2743 GCF_982684285.1 Salinicola sp.
ATCCCGATCGAGCGCAGCTCCTTGACGCTGTGCTGGGTCGGCTTGGTCTTGGTCTCGCCGGCGGTCTTGATGTAGGGCACCAGCGTCAGGTGCATGAACAGGGCGCGATTGGCGCCGACTTCGCTGCGCAGCTGGCGAATCGACTCCAGAAACGGCAGCGATTCGATGTCGCCCACGGTGCCGCCGATCTCCACCAGCGCCACGTCGTAACCTTCCCCACCCTTGACCACACGATGCTTGATCTCGTCGGTGATGTGCGGAATCACCTGCACCGTACCGCCGAGATAGTCACCACGGCGCTCCTTGCGCAGCACGTGCTCGTAGACCCGACCGGTGGTGAAGTTGTTGCTCTGGGTCATCTTGGTGCGGATGAAGCGCTCGTAGTGACCCAGGTCGAGATCGGTTTCCGCGCCATCCTCGGTGACGAACACCTCGCCATGCTGAAACGGGCTCATGGTGCCCGGATCGACGTTGATGTACGGATCCAGCTTGAGGATGGTGACCTTGAGGCCGCGTGCCTCGAGAATCGCAGCCAGCGAAGCGGACGCAATGCCTTTGCCCAGTGAGGCCACACCGCCGCCGGTCACGAAGATATATCGTGTCATGGAAAACCTGTCGAATCGTGGTCGTGAAGCTCGTGAGAAAAGACCCGGGGGAGAAAGTCGGGCCAGGATGGGACGTCAGATTACCAGAGTCGTTCGAAAGGCTCAATTTTGGATCGCGCGGTCGTCATGCCCGGGGGCGAATCAACTGGCGACGGCGCGCTGCAACGACTCCAGGCGACGGTCACGGATGCCGAGCGCGTGAAGATCGCCCACCGTGTTGTCGAGATACTCGCGGCACGATCCCAGCACGCCGCGGCCGGTGCGCAGCAGGTGCACCACCGTCTCGTCGGGCTGGCGACCGATATAGCGCTCGTGATGCGGATTGATCACGAAAGCGACGCCCCAGATCGGGCCGACGTCCGTCTTCAGCTTGATCCAGCGAGGGCGGTAGGCGCCGGTCAGCATCTCGCGCCGCCACACCAGCGTCAGCTCACGCTCGAGATTGTCGCCGGGGACGCGCAGCGCCACCCCATGGCAGGAGCCTCCCGGCGCCAGCGCCAGCATCAGCCCGGGGGTCTCGGGGGTGCCCCGGCCGTGATCGAGCTTGAGGCAGAAGTCGCGATGATAGCCGTAGAGCCGGCAGGTGTGGCGCTCGGCGACCTCGACACACGGATTCCAGATCAGCGAGCCGTAGGCGAAGAGGTAGACCCCGTCCTGCAACTGGACGCCGGGCGGGGCCGTGGCCAGGACCTGCTGGATCGAACTGCGCAGCTCCTGATGGCTCTTCAGCGCCACCTCGGGATAGACATGTTCGAAGTGACGGCGAATCAGGTCCTGCTCCAGTACCTCGCGCGTCATGGCGATCGACTTCGGCGTGGAAGCCTGCTCGCCGGCATGGGTCTCGCTGGAGTGCGACTCGCTCATTGGGGACTCTATACTCGGACGCGATCGAAAGGGTTCGGGATACCACGGGTGACGCTGAGGCCATGACCCGTACCACCCAAGACTAACGTTCAACGGGCTCGAAACGAAGCCCGAATCGGCATCACCCGGCAATGTCCCGCCTGCGTCGGGCGCCACGACGCAGAATCAGGTGCAGAAGAATCGCACCGAAGGTGGCAGTCCCGATACCGTCGAGGGTGAATCCGCCGAAGTCGATGGAGAAGTTGCCCGCGCCCAGCACCAGCGTCACCGCCGCAACGATCAGGTTGGTATTGTCGCCCAGATCGACACCGTTCTGGATCCAGATACGGGCGCCGGCCACCGCGATCAGACCAAACACCACGATCGAGGTGCCGGCCAGCACCGGACCGGGAATGGTCTGGATCAACGCCCCGAAACGCGGCGAGAAGCCGAGCAGGATGGCGAAGCCGGCGGCGGCAACGAAGATCAGCGTCGAATAGACCCGGGTCACCGCCATCACGCCGATATTCTCGGCATAGGTGGTCACGCCGGTGCCGCCGGACGCACCGGAGACCATCGTCGCCAGGCCGTCGCCGACGAAGGCCCGGCCGATGTAGGGGTCGAGATCGCGTCCGGTCATCGCCCCCACCGCCTTGATGTGGCCGAGGTTCTCCGCCACCAGGATGATCGCGACCGGAGCGATCAGCACGATCGCATGGGGAGTGAAGGTCGGCGCCGTGAACGCGGGCAGCCCGAACCAGTCGGCCGCGGCGATCGCCGAGAAATCGATCGGCGCTCCCCAGCCCAGGCCGTTGGTGACCAACGCATAGATGGCGTAGGCCGCGACCAGTCCGACCAGGATCAACAGCCGCTGGAGCATGCCGCGGGTCAGCACCGCGGCCAGGCCGACACAGAGGATGGTCACCAGCGCCATCGCCGCGTCGAAATTGGAATCCTTCACGCTGGAGACCGCCACCGGGGCCAGGTTGAGGCCGATGGTCATCACGATCGCCCCGGTGACGACCGGCGGCAGCAGGTACTCGATCCAGCGCGTGCCCAGCGCCATGACCAGCATGCCGATGAGGGTGTAGATCGCGCCCCAGGCGATGCTGCCCCCCAGCGCCAGGCCGATGGAGGGATTGCCACCGCTGCCGGCGTACCCGGTGGCAGCGATCACCACGCCGATGAAGGCAAAGCTGGACCCCAGGTAGCTGGGAACCCGCCCGCCGACGATGACGAAGAACAGCAGTGTGCCGATCCCCGACATCAAGATGGCCAGAGTAGGATCGAACCCC
>NZ_CEXLVS010000370.1:0-2724 GCF_982684285.1 Salinicola sp.
GCCGGCGCTCTATCTGTTTGCCATGACATTGGTCAGCCTCGCCTGCGTCATCGCGATCACCGAAACCTATCGCAGCGAGCTGTGAAATCGCCATCAATGGAGCAAGGAGCCGCGTCCATGTCAGAGAGGAAAGTTCCCAATATCATGTTCGTGATCACGGACCAGCAGCGATTCGACACGATCCACGCACTGGGACATGAGCACGCGATCACTCCGAATCTTGATCGGCTGGTCCAGGAGGGCACTACCTTCGCGAGAACCTACGTCACGGCGCCATCCTGCGCGCCGTCACGAGCCAGTCTGTTCATGGGCCTCTATCCGCACAGCACCGGTGTGTTCCGAAACGACGAGCCGTGGCGGCATTCGTGGGTCGAACAACTGGCGCAGGCGGGCTACCGCTGCGCCAACATCGGCAAGATGCATACCTTCCCGTACGAGACGCCGCTCGGCTTCCACGAGCGCCACGTGGTCGAGAACAAGGATCGCGACCATCCCAACCTGCCGTTCTTCCTCGACCAGTGGGACAAGGCGCTGTGGGCCCGGGGCGGCGACAAGCCGAGCCGGGTGACCTACCGTCACCGCGCCGACTATGACGATCGCCTGGGAGCTTTCGTCTGGGAGGCGCCTGCCGAGCTGCATGCCGACAACTTCGTCGGTGACTTCGCGGCCATGTGGCTCGAGCGTTACCCCGGTGACGAGCCGTTCTTTCTGCAGATTGGGTTTCCCGGACCGCACCCCCCCTACGATCCCACGCCTGAATACCTCCAACCGTTCGAGACGCGTGACGTGCCGATGCCGGTCGGCGGCGCGGACGATATCGCCAGTCAGCCGGCTCCGCTCAGGGCGCTGCGCCAGAACCATCTCGACAGCGATCATGACGCGGTCAAGCATCTGGAGCATCCGACCCCCGAGCAGATGGTCCGCCAGCGGCGCCATTATCATGCCAACGTGACGATGATCGATGCGCAGGTCGGACGGCTGCTCGACGCCTTGGAGAGGCGTGGCGTCCTCGAGGACACCATCATCGTGTTCACCTCGGATCATGGCGACTGCCTCAACGACCACGGTCATAGCCAGAAATGGAATATGTACGAGTCGAGTGTGCATGTCCCCGCGATCGTCTGGGGGCCGAAGTTCGTGCGAGGGAACCAACGCATCGAAGGTTTGACTTCGCTCATGGATCTGGGGCCGACCGTTCTCGAGTTGGCGGGTGTCGAACCGCCGGCCTGGATGGAAGCGCAATCACTGTTGCCGGCGCTGCAGGGCGAGGCGTGGGCGGGTCGCGAGCACGTCTTCGCCGAGCACGCCCGCGATTTCATCCTGACCGACACCGAATTGATGACCATGGTGCGTGACGACCGCTGGAAGCTGGTGACCTTCGTCGACAGTGACGAGGGGCAGCTCTTCGACCTGGAAAGCGATCCCGACGAGCTCGACAACCGCTGGGACGACCCCTCCTGCCGAGCGCTGCGCGATCACCTCCAGCAGGTGATCGCGCGTTGGCGGGCCGAAAGCGCGACCCATACGTCGACATGGGCGGCGCCTTGGCGCTGAATGGGGCGTTTCGAATGGCATCGAACGATCGTGCCTGCTGTACCCCGACTTCGGCACGAAAGAACCCGGAGGCCGGGGCCGACGGGCTTCCGCGTCGACTGGCGGGAGCCGGTAGCCATCCGATCGAGCAGGCGGCCATTCCCGCCGGTTCGTTCGTCATGGGTGAAGGCACCGACATCGCCAACCGTCGCGATGGCGAACACCTGACGCATGCGGTCTATCTCGACGCGTTCGTCATCGATGCGACCACCGTTACCAACCGCGATTTCGCGCGTTTCGTCGACGCCACGGGATATCGCACGGAGGCCGAGCGGTGGGGAGTATCGGCGGTGTTTCGCCATCAGGTTCAGGCACCGAGGGAGGACGTGCTCGGCGCCCTCGACGGCATGGCGTGGTGGGTCGCGGTACGGGGTGCGCATTGGCGCGCCCCGGGCGGGGCGTTGTCGACGGTGGATGACCTGCTGGATCATCCGGTCGTTCACGTCAGCTGGCGCGATGCCGTGGCGTACTGTCAATGGGCGGGGCGCGGGTTGCCCAGTGAAGCACAATGGGAGTACGCCTCGCGTGGGGGGCTGGCGGGATGTCGCTATCCCTGGGGTGACGACGTGACGAACGACTGCGGGACATGGCGCTGCAACATCTGGCAAGGCGACTTCCCCCACACCAATCTCATCGAGGATGGCTGGCGTTTCACCGCGCCGGTCGAGGCTTTCCCGCCCAATGGTTACGGCCTGTATCAGACGGTCGGCAATGTCTGGGAGTGGTGCGGCGATGGCTTCGACCCCGATTACTACGCGCGCTCGCCGTTGAGCAACCCGCCGGGACCGGCCGACGTCGCGCGCCGCGTGATGCGAGGCGGCTCGTTTCTGTGCCACGACTCGTACTGCAATCGCTACCGGAACGCGGCACGGACATCGAACACACCGGCAGCTTCGAGCAGCAATATCGGGTTCAGGACGATCGGCCCGGGAGCTTGAGCGACTTCTGCATCACGCCGCGTTTCAACCTCACCCCGCTGCGATGGGCGTAGTCGTCAAGGGCGAGCAGCTCGTAATCGTGGGCGAGATAGAAGTCTATGGCGTTGAGCGCGGCGGACAGCGTCAAGATGTCGATGCCTTCCTGCCTGGCCAGCTCCTCTGCGCGTGCCAGCAACTTCGAACCATGACCGCG
>NZ_CEXLVS010000371.1:0-2717 GCF_982684285.1 Salinicola sp.
GATCCGGCCGACTACGTCTCGATGCAGGACAGGCGCGTCGTCGTGCTCGGCGGTGGCGATACCGCGATGGACTGCAACCGCACCTCGATCCGCCAGGGCGCGACCAGCGTGACCTGTGCCTATCGCCGGGACGAGGAGAACATGCCCGGCTCCAAGCGAGAGGTGGCCAACGCCCGCGAGGAGGGGGTCGAGTTCCTGTTCAATCGCCAGCCGGTGGCGATCGTCGGTGAAGGCAAGGTCGAGGGCGTCAAGCTGGTGCGCACCCGCATGGGCGAGCCGGACGACAAGGGCCGGCGCAGTGCGGAAGTGGTGCCGGGCTCGGAGGAGATCCTGGCCTGCGATGCGGTGGTCATCGCCTTCGGCTTCCAGCCCAGCGAGATAGAGTGGTTCGACACGCACCAGATCGAGATCGACGAGCGCGGCCGGGTGCTGGCGCCGGAGATCCCGGCGCAGATGGAGCGCTTCGCCTATCAGACCAGCAACGAAAGGGTGTTCGCCGGCGGTGACATGGTGCGTGGCTCCGACTTGGTGGTGACGGCGGTCTACGAGGGGCGCCAGGCGGCGGAGGGCATCCTGGACTTTCTCAAGGTGTAGTCTGGACTTTCTCAAGATGCAGTCTGGACTGTCTCAAGGTGCAGTGCCCCGGGCCGCCTGCGGAGCCGGGGCCGGCCGGCAGCGCCGGCCGTCACCTTCAGCGGTGGTATAACGTCGTGAGAGTCTTTACAGTGGCGCGCTCGTCACGAACCGCAATTCTCAGAAGGTCACATCATGATCAGGCTTGAACGCAACATTCTCGACCAGGCAAACACCCATCTGCGAGCGCTGGAAGATCATGTGCTGGATCAGGACGGCGGCCATCAGGCCATCATGATCAGTGGGCAGCTCAAGGCACTGTTTTCCCTGGCCAAGCTCCGGGACAGCGGCATGTCGGACGAGTGCGCCGGGATGCTCGAGGAGATCGAGCGGCGTGCCAATATTCTGGTGTCACGCCTGCCGGAGTGAGTTTCACGCTGGTGAAATCGGCCCGGAGCAGTGGCCGCATCGAGAAAAAGCGCCAGCATCACTGCTGGCGCTTTTTGTCGGTCCGAGGTGCCACCGCGGTGTCATGACATCGCAATGCGCCCGACCAGGGTCTCGGCCCGCTGCGGTGCCTTGTCTGCCAGCACCTCCCGCGCCTCGTCGAGTCGGTCGGCATCCACGTTGAGCAGCAGTACGCCGACCACCCGTCCGTCATCGAGATAGTAGTAGATTCCCTGGTCCGGCTGGGGGCCCGGATCCTCGACGATCTCCAGCGAGCTGTCCATGCGGCCCACCGCTTTCCAGGCGAAGTCGAAGACGTTGGAGTAGAAGTAGGGCGTGTGGTCGTAGGTCTCGTCGCTGCCCGCCATGATGCGTCCGACCGTCTGGCCCATCCGGTTGGCGTTGTCGACGTGTTCGGCATGCCAGCGACCGAGGATCCGGTCCGGATAGGTCGCGACATCGCCGGCGGCGAAGATCGCGGCGTCGGCGGTTGTCAGGCGGTCGTCGACGAGAATCCCGCCGTCGGTTGCGAGGCCTGCCTCCTCGGCCAGCGCCACGCAGGGCTCGACACCCAGTCCGAACACCGCCGCATCCGCTTCCAGGCTGGCCCCGTCGTCCAGCGCGAGCGTGACCTTGCCATCCGCCTCGCGCCCGCCGCTGACCTTGCGTCCGCCCAGCAGCGTGACGCCTGCATCGAGGTAAGCCCGGTGGAAGCGATCGGCGACGCTGGGCGGAAACAGGGCGCCGCCCAGCACGTCCTCGGGATGGATCAAGGTGACCCGGCAGCCGTTCTGGATCAGCGCCGCGGCCAGTTCCGTGCCGATGTAGCTGCCGCCGACGACGGCGACATGCAGCCCCTGGGCGGCGAGCCTGCGCAGGCAGTCGTAGTCCTCGACGGTGCGGAAATAGCGCACGCGCTCGCTCCGGGGCAGGTCGAGCGTCACTGGCGCACCGCCGGTGGCCAGCAACAGCTTGCCATAGCCGTAGGTATCGCCGCCGTCCGTGGTCACGGTCCGGCGCTGGCGATCGATGGCGGTGACCCGGGTGTCGGTGTGCAGCGTCGTGGCGGCATGCTGCTCCGGCTGCATCCAGATCTTGTCGTAGCCGAATTCGGGATCGGTCCAGAGCTTTTTCGAGAGTGCCGGCCGGGTGACCGGCCCGTTGGGCTCGGCACCGAGGATGCCGATGGTGCCATCGGCGTCACGCTCGCGAATGCCTTGTACGGCGTTGGCGGCAACCATGCCGGCGCCGACGATCAGATAGTCGTAGCGTTGCATATCCACTCCCTGGCATGCCTCGAGGTTGAAGGGGCGTCACCGCCCCGATGGGGTCGTTCGGTGTTCTCGCCCGGCTCCTTGGGACGATGGTGTCAGCGTAGTCCACTCGCGGCGCTCCATGCCAAGGTGCGATGGCGGGAAGCATCCGGTCGGCGCTGACGTTAGAATGCGCGTCGGGCCGTCGCTTCGCCGGCCACGCCGACAACAATCGCTTTCGCGCGGTCGAACGCCGCCGGCGCCCCCGGCGCCCCCGGCCGCTGCTCTGGAGAACAAACCCGATGTCATCCTGGTTTCCCCGCTGGCGGCGCGTCGATGCCGCCCGTCACCAAGGTCTGGTCGCGCCCGACGAGACGCTGCCGCCGGCGCAGACGTTGCTGATGGGCATTCAGCACGCCGTGGCGATGTTAGGCTCCACCGTGC
>NZ_CEXLVS010000372.1:0-2669 GCF_982684285.1 Salinicola sp.
CCTGACCACCGCCAAGGCGCTGGGCGGCGGTTTCCCAATCGGCGCCATGCTGACCACCGATCGCGTAGCGCCGTCGCTGGCGGTGGGCACTCACGGCTCCACCTATGGCGGTAACGCGCTGGCCTGCGCCGTGGGTCTGGCCGCGCTGACCACCATCGATACGCCGGAAGTGCTGGCGGGCGTCGAGCGGCGCCATGCGCTGTTCCGCGAGCATCTCGAAGTCATCAATCGCAAGTACGGCGTGTTCAAGGAGATTCGCGGCATGGGCCTGCTGATCGGTGCCGAGATGAGCGACGACTTCGAGGGCCGCGCGCGGGACATCCTGCCGCTGGCCATCGAACAGGGGCTGATGATTCTGGTGGCCGGCCCCAACGTGCTGCGCATGGCGCCGTCGCTGGTGATCCCGGAGGCGGACATCCAGGAGGGCATGGCGCGGCTCGAGATCGCCATCAGGCAACTCGTCGATCCGTCATGATCGACGCCGACGTTGTTTCAGGGGGCATGGCCGAAGGCGCGTCGCGTAGCGTCGGTCATCTGCTGGTTCGTCCGGCGCGGTCGGGCGATCTGGCCGCGATCGAGCGGCTTGCCGGCGGCTCCACGCCCAGGCTGACCAACCTGCCCGCCCATCGCGACCGGCTGGAGGAGCGCATCGCCCGCTCCACCCGCGCGCTCTCCCATAACGTCGATTTCCCCGGCGACGAGTTATACACCTTCGTGCTCGAGGATCGGGATCTGGGCGAGATCGTCGGCACCGCCAGCATCCGGGCCCAGGCGGGGGCGCAGGACGCCTACTACACCTACCGCCAGGAAACCCTGATCCACGCCTCGCAGCAGCTCAACCTGCGCCACGAGGTGCAGACCCTGTCGCTCTCCCACGAGATGTCGGAAGTGTCGCTGTTGTGCGCGCTGTCGCTGGACGCCCGCTATCGCTGCACCAGCGCGGCAACGCTGCTGCGACGGGCCCGGCTGATGTTCATCGCCCAGTATCCCGAGCGCTTCGCCGAGACCCTGGGCGTCGCCTTCCCGGGCTATCTGGACGAGGAGGGCGGTTCGCCGTTCTGGAACAGTGTCGGTCGCCACTTCTTCGAGCAGGGCTACCACGAGATCAACCTGCTGGCGGGCGTGCGCTCGAAGAGCTTCATCGCCGAGGTGATGCCGCAGTTCCCGCTCTATCTGCCGCTGTTGACGCCCCAGGCCCGGGCGGCGATCGGGCGCGAGCATCCGGCCCACGAGCAGGCGCTGCAGGAGATGCTGGCCGAAGGGTTCGTGCGCTCGCGCCACGTCGATATCTTCGACGCCGGACCGGTGGTGAGAGGGGAGCGGCAGCGTCTGCATACGCTGACCCACTGCGGCTGGCACCCGGTGCGGATCCGCCCGGCGGCCTCGCTGCCGGATGCGGAGCCCGCCATGGTGGCCAATCAGCAGCTGGCGGACTTTCGCTGCACCGTCGCGCGCTACGCGCTCACGCCCACTGGCCAGCTGCTGCTGTCGGAAGAGCAGGCGGCGCTGCTTGGCGTCGAGGAGGGGCGTGCCGTACTGGTCGCGCCGCTGGCGCTACCCAATGTCGAAGACGCGCTGGACGAGGGAGAACTGTAATGCGGCTGCGACCCATTGGGCACCACGATATCGATGAGCTGCAGGCGCTGGCCCAGGAGACCGGGGTCGGTTTCACCTCGCTGCCCAACAGCCGCGAATTCCTGGCTGCCAAGATCGCCAACGCGGTGGCGGCCTTCGAGGGCCGCGTTCCCCAGCAGGAACGACTCTACTTCTTCGTGCTCGAGGACGAGCAGAGCGGTGAACTGGCGGGCTGCTGCGCAATCGAGGCCGAGGTTGGCCGCGAGCCGCCGTTCTATCACTACCGTGTCGGCAAGCTGGCCCACTCATCGGTCCAGCTCGACCTGCATCGCACCATCGACACGCTGTTTCTGAGTTCTGACCATACCGGCGACGCCGAAGTCGCCTCGCTGTTCCTGCGCCCGGCCTATCGCCGCGATCGCAACGGCACGCTGCTCTCCAAGGCGCGCTGGCTGTTCATGGCGGAGTTTCGTGACTGTTTCCCGGCCAAGGTACTGGCGGAAATGCGCGGCGTGTTCAGCCCGGAGGGCATAAGCCCGTTCTGGGAGAGCCTCGGCAGCCACTTCTTCCCGATGGAGTTCAAGCAGGCCGATCAGCTCACCGGGCTGGGCCAGAAGAGCTTCATCGGCGAATTGATGCCGAAGTACCCGATCTACACGCCGTTCCTGCCCCAGGCGGCGCGGGAGTGCATCGGCCAGGTCCACGAGCACACCCGACCCGCGCTGGAGATGCTCAAGAAAGAAGGGCTGCGCTGGGAAGGCTACATCGACATCTTCGACGGCGGCCCCACGGTCGAGGCCTACATCGACGACGTCCGCGCCATTCGCCACTCCTCCTGCGTCACGGTGGAAGTCAGCGGCGACTCTCTCGCCCAGCCCGAACGCCCCGGCTGGATGGCCGCGACCACCGGCATGAGCGACTTCCGCTGCAGCTGGATCGGCCGCGGCCCCAGCGAGGACGGAGTGATCACGCTGACCACGGCGGAAGCCGAGCGGCTGGGCGTGACCAGCGGCGACGCGCTGCGGGTGCTGGAAACCTGAGCTTCGAGCTTCGAGCTTCGAGCTTCGAGCTTCGAGCTTCGAGCTTCGAGCTTC
>NZ_CEXLVS010000373.1:0-2641 GCF_982684285.1 Salinicola sp.
GTCGGCGCTCGCGCAGGGCTCGTGTCTCGTGGCGCGTGGCTCGTGGCTCGTGGCTCGTGGCTCGTGGCGCGTGGCTCGTGGCTCGTGGCTCAGAAGTGCATGCAGAGGCGGAGCGCATCATAGATCGCCGCATGCGTATTGCGCTGCGCCACGCAGTCACCGATCCGGAACAGCGCGAAATCGCCGCTCTCGGCCAGGGTCGGCTGCGCCGTCGCCGCGTAGAGCGCCTCGAGCTCGATCTGCCCATGGTTGCGCGAACGCTCCTTGAGCGCGTAGTAGAGCGACTCGTCCGGACGCACGCCGTTCTCGATCACCACCTGGTCGACCACCCGCTCCTCGTGCTCGCCGGTGTACTCGTTCTCGAACAGCGCCACCAGCTTGTCGCCTTCGCGATAGACCTTGTGCAGCCCCAGGTCGCCGGTCATCACCACCGACTGCTGATAGAGGCTGCGGTAGTAGGTCGGGAAGGTGGTGCCGCCGATCGCCACGCCGGGCTTGGTGTCGTCGGTGACGATCTCCACCGTCGAGCCCTTGCTGGCGAGATAGTCGGCGGTGGACATGCCGCTGAACTCGCACATGGTGTCGTAGACCAGCACGTTCTTGCCCGGCTCGACCTTGCCGCCGAGGATGTCCCAGCTGCTGACCACCAGGCTCTCGTCAGGATTGTCCGAGTAGCCCCACTCGGGCACCTGCTCGAGGAACGGATGGCCGCCGTTGGCCAGCACCACCACGTCCGGCTGCAGGTCGCGCACCACCGAATCATCGGCGCGGGTCTCGAGCTGGACATCGACCCCGAGGCGCGCCAGCTCCATCTCGTACCAGCGGGTGATGCCGGCGATCTGGTCGCGCTGCGGTGCCCGCGCGGCGAGGGTGATCTGGCCGCCGAGCTGGGGCTGGGCTTCGATCAGGGTGACGTCGTGGCCTCGCTCCGCCGCCACGCGCGCTGCCTCCATGCCGCCGGGGCCACCGCCGACCACCACCACCTTGCGCTTGGGTCCGCTGCTCTTCTCGATGATGTGCGGCAGCCCCATGTACTCCCGCGAGGTCGCCGCGTTCTGGATACAGAGCACGTCGAGACCCTGGTACTGGCGGTCGATGCAGTAGTTGGCGCCCACACACTGACGGATCTGGTCGGTCTGACCCGCCTTGATCTTGGCGATGATGTGGGGGTCGGCGATGTGGGCCCGGGTCATCCCCACCAGGTCGACGTAGCCGCCCTCGAGGATGCGCTCGGCCTGGGTCGGGTCCTTGATGTTCTGGGCGTGGATGACCGGCACCGAGACCACCTCCTTGATGCCCGCCGCCAGATGCAAAAACGGCTCCGGCGGGTAGGACATGTTGGGGATGACGTTGGCCAGGGTGTCGTGGGTATCGCAGCCGGAGCCGATCACGCCGAAGAAGTCGACCATGCCGGTGGCATCGTAGTAGGCGGCGATCTGCTTCATGTCGTCGTGGGACAGGCCATCGGGGTGGAACTCGTCGCCGCAGATGCGCATGCCGACGCAGAAGTCGTCGCCCACTTGGGCACGTACCGCCTTGAGCACCTCCATGCCGAAGCGCATGCGATTCTCGAAGCTGCCGCCCCACTGGTCGGTGCGCTTGTTGACCCGCGGGCTCCAGAACTGGTCGATCAGATGCTGGTGGACCGCGGAGAGTTCGCAGCCATCGAGGCCGCCCTCCTTGACCCGCCGCGCCCCCTGGGCGAAGTCACCGATGATGCGCCAGATCTCCTCCTCCTCGATGGTCTTGCAGGTGGCGCGGTGAACCGGCTCGCGGATGCCCGACGGCGACAGCAGCGTCGACCAGTTGTGACCATCCCAGCGCGAGCGACGCCCCATGTGGGTGATCTGGATCATGATCTTGCCGCCGTGCTTGTGCACCGCGTCGGCCAGATTCTGGAAGTGGGGAATGATGCGATCGGTGGCGACGTTGACCGAACTCCACCACTGCTGCGGGCTGTCGATGGAGACCGGCGAGGAGCCGCCGCAGATGCAGAGCCCGCAACCGCCCTTCGACTTCTCTTCGTAGTATTTGACGTAGCGATCCGTGGTCATGCCGCCGTCGGTGGCGTGGACCTCGGCGTGGGCGGTGCTCACCACGCGGTTGCGGATGGTCAACTTGCCGATCTGGATCGGTTTGAACAGGGCTTCATGAGCCATGGCCGGTCATCTCCTCGAACTCGCGCTGCCCTGGGTCAGGTGCGGCCGCCACGAGTTCTTCAGTACACGGAATTGCTTGAATTATTGATGGCTGTCGCGAGGGCCGCCGTCAGCGCGGCGTGACGTCGAAGTAGCCAACCTCGCAGCCCGCCTCGGCCCCGCTCTGGGTCTGCTCGGCGCGGGTGCGCAGGCTGCTGCCGCGGGCCTCGAGAATCTGGTCCATGGCGCCGGCGAACCAGCCGGTGAACATGTACTCCTCCTTCTTGCCGGTCTTGCCCAACTGGTAGACGAAGCAGGAGTGCTCCAGGCGCACCCTGGCCGTGCCGGCGTCGAGATCGATCGCCTCGGTGGCGAACAGCCCCCAGCCGCGCTGCGACAGGCGCTTCATGTAGTGTTCGAAGACCGCCTCGCCCTCGAGACCGTGCAGCTCGGCCTCCTTCTCGCACCAGTGCCAGGCGGACTTGTAGCCGGCGTCGTAGAGA
>NZ_CEXLVS010000374.1:0-2633 GCF_982684285.1 Salinicola sp.
CCGTTGAGTACCCATACCCGAGCCTCGGGCACCGTCTCGAGGATCTCGCGCCGCCACTTGTAGACCAGGTGCGGCGGAGACACGATCAACGATCGGCGGTAGCCCTCGTTCGCCATCACGGCGGCGACGGCGATCGCCATCATCGTCTTGCCGGTCCCCATCTCGGCGTTGATCACGCCGGCGCGCTCGTTCTGATCCAGCAGCAGCGCGCAGATCGCGTGAACGACGTCCGCCTGAGCCGGGAACGGCTTGCGCGCCAAAGCGTTCATCACCGCCTGACGAACCGGATTGCCTCGGCCGTCGTAGACCGGGGGATGGGTGTGGTTGAGCGTGTCCAGAAGCCCCTCGCCGAACTCGTCGATGAAGTCGTTGAGCGCGATGACGTTATCCGATGCTGTGCATGGCATGTTCATGTCCATCTCCTCGTAATTGAAAACGAAAAAAAAGGCAGAACACGTCCCTACGGGCCGTGTGTCTGCCCGTAGGGGATTGGCTCGCTCAAGGAGCGAACGTGGTGGTTTATGCCGTCTCGGTGTCCGAGTCGGCAGGTTCAGGTTGTGCCGGTGTGTCCTGCGCTGGCGTCGATGTGATCTTGAACAGTCGTCCTTTGTCGGGAGAATTCGGCGTCACGTCCCAGGCCATGATGGCCGGCACGAAACGATCGGTCAGTATCCGACGCTCGCTGATGTTGCCATCGGCGTCTTCATCGAATTCGACCTTCATGGACTTCTCCTTGAAGGTGTCGCCCTTCACGACCAGTTGGCGCCCCGATCGCGAGGTCACGATGCCCGATATACCTCCTGCTGCCAGAGACAGCGCGAGGTGCCAGCTCGAAAGCCGGCGCAGCGGACGTCGCTGGGTAACACCGTCGGTCCAGAACGCGAGGTTGAAGTCGGGCCACAGCCCACCCAGCTGATCGATCTCCTGCTCCAGCTGCTCGGGTTCCAGCGACATGCGGTAGCAATGTGGCGCGCTACCGATTGCCGGCGGCACGTCATAAAGACCATCACACCAGATCGAAGGCAGCGGCTCGGGCTGGAGCTCTCCCACCCCGATTTGCTGCAACATCTTTCTGATCGTTTTGGCCCTGTCGTTGGCCTGTAGTGCATTGCGCTTCGTGCGAACGCCGAAGACGACGACCTGCTTGAAGGTATCAACCGCGGCCTCGAACGCGGTGACGCGATCGAAGTGGTGGCTGACCCAGCTCGATAGCTCATCGTCGAAGACGTAGTGAGGCACGATCATCACCATGATCCCGCCGTATTGCAGCAGGTGGACACAGCGCTGGTAGAACAGCTTTTCCAGCCGCTGACGCCCCTTGCCGGCATACCCCTTGCTGCCGCCCGTCTCGCCGACGAGATCGCCGTAAGGTGGGTTGAAGAACATCATCCCGAACGAGCGCGGCGAGATGACGGTATCCATCAGATCGGACTGGATGCCGACATCGACAACGCTCTGCATGTGCCTGGCTCGCTCGAGATCGAACTCGATGCCGTAGGCGTCGGTACGTTCCCGCCCCAGCCGGTGAGCGTTTTCCAGAATCGCGTGGCCTTCGCCGGCACACGGATCCAGGATGCGCACCCGCTGATCATGCGAGGTGCCCAGTGCATTGAGAACACGATCGATTGTGTCCTCGTCGGTTGGGTAGTAGCCGTTCTTGGCGAAGTTGCGCGCCAGGCGTGGAAACATCAAAGCCATGATGGCCTCCTGGGTTCATTGCGTGGCGAGATTGCTGGCGTGAATGAGTTGACCTATGGCGTCCTGGACGCTGGTCAGCGAGAGATCGATCCTGACGCCGGACAGACGCTCGGACGTGTGATCGAGCATGCGTATCGCGCCGTGCTCGAGAAGCAGCTGAACGACCGTGGGTCGCCAGTGATCGAGCAGCGGAAACGCGGCGAGATCCTGCAGTCGTGACCAGAGCATCGCGCTTTTGTCCTGACGTGGGTCTCGTTCGTTGAAGATGGCGTAGCACTGACGGTTGGCGCGATCCGGAGCCTGACAGCGCTGGTCGAACAGCCAGAGGTTCAGCAGGCTGCCGAACCGCGTCTGCCGATAGGTCCGCGTCGTCCGCTTCGCCAGGCGATCGCGATCCAGATGCAGGGCGACCGTCTGATCGTCCCGCTGGAGCGTGATCCCGTTCCAGCCGCCTTCGGCGATCGGCAGGGTCAGCTTTGCCATCAGTTCGTGAATGGCGGTATCTCGCCCCCATAGGGACAGAAAGACCGCGTGGTCGCCATCGGCGACGTAGCTGTCCAGAAAAAGCTCTGGCGCCTCTTCGAGACGCCAGAGCGGAGTTGTAGTCGACATGCTGCCTCCATCAAACAGAATGGGGGCAAGCTACCCCCGAGGGGCAGTCATCGCCCCCGAGGGTTGAGTGTCAGATTCAAGCCGCTGCCGCAGCCGAATAGGTCCAGGTTTGTGACGTGGCATCGAAGGCGTAGCCCATCTGCTTCAGGCGAACGACCTGGGCACGGAAGGTGCCCCGGTCGACCGTGGGATCCAGCTTGACGCTATCGCCCAGCGGCCATTGGTGCCCGAACAGCTCGATGTCCTGATCGTCCGCCTGCGGTCGGCGCTTCGGCGTGGCCTTGGCGCTCTCCTCTTGCGGTTGATCCGTCGATGCCGGCGTG
>NZ_CEXLVS010000375.1:0-2620 GCF_982684285.1 Salinicola sp.
CGTGGGTCAGCCACTCGAAGAAGGCTTCGTCCTGGCCCTGGGTGAAGTCGGTACCGATACCGATGGCATCCTCGCCGACGATGTTCATGATGTAGACGATCGCCTCGACGTAATCCTCGACGGTGGCGTTGACGCCCGCCTTGAGGAACGGCGTGAACATGGTCACCCCGACGAAACCGCCGTGGTCGGCGATGAACTTGAGCTCGTCGTCGGACTTGTTGCGGGGGTGCTCCTTGAGCCCGCTGGGCAGGCAGTGGGAGTAGCAGACCGGCTTCTTCGATTCGAGAATGATCTCCTCGGAGGTCTTGGAGCCGACGTGGGAGAGGTCGCACATCATGCCGACCCGGTTCATCTCGGCGATCACCTCGCGACCGTAGCCGGAGCGACCGCCGTCGCGCTCGTAGCAGCCGGTACCGACCAGGTTCTGGGTGTTGTAGCAGAGCTGGGTGATGCCCACGCCGAGCTTCTTGAAGATCTCGATGTAGCCCAGCTTGTCCTCGAAGGCGTAGGCGTTCTGGAAGCCGAGGATGATGCCGGTCTTGCCCTCCTCCTTGGCCCGGGTGATGTCGCGGGTGGTGTGCACCGGACGCACCAGCTCGGCGTTGTCGCGCATCAGCTGGTTGACGGCGACGATGTTGTCGACGGTGGACTCGAAGTCCTCCCATACCGATACCGTGCAGTTGGCGGCCGTCAGCCCGCCCTTGCGCATATCCTCGAACAGGGCCCGATCCCATTTGGCGATGATCAGGCCATCGATGATGATGGCATCGTCGTGCAGAGATGGCGTCGACATGCGGAACTCCTCCTGGGTTTTGTGCGCCTTTCGCAGCCGTCGCGGCGTATGACCGGAAGCCCGAAGACGATCGTTCCGCGCAGCATATCCCCGCGCTCCCTCCCCTCGCCGACCGAAAGCGAATTCCAGTGTCCCGATTGCGTCACGCCGACTTGCCTGCCTGCGACAGACTCCCGGCTCCGGAAGCCATCGAGTGGATGCGTTATTGACGCCAGGCCGTTCCTTATATAGAACGTTCTATATAAAGAACGGCTGGACGCTTTCATCCATGGACGAGATCGCGCTGGAAACCCTGGGACGGCATCTCCAGGCGCTGCGCCAGGCGCGAGGCCTGTCGTTGACGCAGTTGGCCGCCCAGGCGGAGATCGCCAAGTCGAACCTGTCCCGCCTCGAGCAGGGGGTCGGCAACCCGACCATCGATACGCTGTGGCGCCTGGCGCAGCGGCTCGGGGTACCGTTCGGCACCCTGGTGGCGCCCGTCGCGACGCCGGTGGAGGAGAACGGGATCAGCGTGCGCTTGATCGAGCAGAGCCATCACCGGCATCACGATGAGCCGGCGGTCGATGTCTACCTGATGCGCTGCGCGCCCGGGACGGTGCGACACGCAGAGGCTCACGCGCCAGGAACGCGGGAGACCTTGCAGGTCGTCGAGGGTCGGGTGTCGGTCGGCCCTCCGGAACAGCCGCGCCAGCTTGCCGCCGGAGAGATTTTCACGTTCGCTGCCGATCGACCTCACGTCTATCGTGCCAGCGACACGGGTGCGACGCTGCTGGTCACCATCGTCTACGCCAGGGGAGAACCATCGAATGCCTGACACCGACATGCCGTCACCCTCGAGCGGTTGGCTGATCGGCGTCCGTGAAGCGGTGCCGCTGTTGGGTGGCTACATCCCGGTGGCCGTCTCGTTCGGGTTGATCTCCACGCAGGCGGGGTTCAGCACCGTCGAGACCCTGGCGATCTCGGCGCTGATCTATGCCGGGGCCTCGCAGTTCCTGTTCGTCGGCATGATCGCCAGCGGCTCTCCCCTGTGGCTGACCGTGGCGCTGACGCTGCTGATCAACGTGCGCCATGTCGTCTACGCCCCCAATATCGCGCCCTGGCTGCCGCAAAGCCGCTGGTGGCCATGGTTGATGCACGGTCTGACCGACCAGATCTTTGCGCTGGCCCATGGCCGATTACCGCAGCTGCCCGCGACGCAGCGCGTCGGCTGGTTCTTCGGCGCCGCCCTGCTGGCCTGGCTCAGTTGGATCGCCGGCTCGTTGCTGGGGGCGGTCGCCGGCGAGTGGCTGACCCACCGCTGGCCCTTGTTGGGCGAGGTGATGCCGTTTGCGCTGCCGGCGCTCTTCCTGGTGTTGCTCGTACCGCGCATCACCTCCAGACGCTGGGCCCTCGCACTCGGTATCAGTATCGCCGCCGCCCTGCTCTGCACCCTGACCGGGTTGACCAATATCGGGATCCCGCTGGCTGCCGCCTGCGGGGCACTCTGCTTCTATCTGGTCCGGCTGCCGGAGAGAGCCAGACCGGTGGGAGGAAAACGCCGATGAGCCTCGAACTTTGGATCGCCATGATCGTCGCCGCGCTGGGCACCTATCTGATCCGACTGCTGCCGCTGATCTGGATGCAGCAGCGCCTGAAACGCCGCGACGGGGATGCCGCCGTCGATGTGCTGCCAAAGTGGCTGGTGGTGCTGGGTCCGATGATGATCGCTGCTGTACTGGGTGTCTCGCTGGTGCCGCGCACGCCGGATCCGGTCGGCTGGCTGGCGACGGTCGTCGGATTGGGGGTCACGCTCGTCGTCTGGCGCAGGACCCGCTCACTGGGCTGGCC
>NZ_CEXLVS010000376.1:0-2618 GCF_982684285.1 Salinicola sp.
GCCCCTACCGTGGCAAGACCGTGTCGCTGCCGATCAAGGAGGGCGACAGCGTCTCCGAGGGCGACCTGATCGGCACCATGGAAGTCGCCGGCGAGGGCGACGACGAGGAAGAGGGCGAGGACGCCTCGTCCGAGGACGAAGCTGCCGGCGCCGAAGCGGACGATGGCGGCGAAGGCCGGGCGTCCCAGGATCAGGGCGATGATGATCAGGACGAGGAAGATCAGGGCGGCGATGAAGGCGGCCGCAAGGAGATTCGCGTACCCGACATCGGTGGCAGCGATGGTGTCGAGATCATCGAAGTCGCCATCAGCGAAGGCGACGAGATCAACGAAGAAGACACCTTGATCACGCTGGAGTCCGACAAGGCCTCCATGGACGTGCCGAGCCCCTACAAGGGCAAGGTCGTCGAAGTTGCCGTGAAGGAAGGCGATAGCGTCTCGGAAGGCGATCTGATCGGCTATGTCGAGGTGGCCGGCAGCAGCAAGCCGGCCAAGAAGACGTCCGGTGAAGGTGGCGGTAAAGGCGGCCAGTCGAAGCCGGCTCCGGCCAAGGCCGATTCCGGGGCGTCCTCGTCCAGCGCACGCAAGGACGTCGCCGGCGAGCCGAGCCCGGAAGCGCGCGAGAAGCATGGTGACGACAAGACCGCCGGCGCCCATGTGCATGCCGGTCCGGCGGTTCGCAAGCTGGCCCGCGAACTGGGTGTCGACCTCGGCGAGGTCAAGGGCTCCGGTCCCAAGGGGCGGATCCTGAAGGATGACGTCGACGGTTTCGTCAAGCAGGTGATGAAAGCGCGCAAGAGCGGTGGCGGTTCGGCGCCGGCGGCCGCTGCCGGTGGCGCGGGCATTCCGCCGGTCCCGGCGATCGACTTCAGCCAGTTCGGCGAGATCGAAGAGAAGCCGATGAGCCGTCTGATGAAGGCGGGCGCCAACAACCTGCATCGCAGCTGGCTCAACGTGCCTCACGTCACCCAGTTCGACGAAGCGGACATCACCGAACTCGAGGCCTTCCGCAAGTCGATGAAGGCCGAGGCGGAGTCCCAGGGCGCCAAGCTGACGCCGCTGCCGTTCATGATCAAGGCTTGTGCCTATGCGCTGCGCAAGTTCCCGCAGTTCAACTCGAGCCTGCATCCGGACGGCGACAAGCTGATCGTCAAGCACTACGTGCACATCGGCGTGGCGGTCGATACCCCGGACGGGCTGATGGTGCCGGTGATCCGCGATGCCGACAAGAAGTCGCTGATCGATCTGGCCAAGGAGTCGGTCGAGCTGGCCAAGAAGGCGCAGAACAAGAAGCTGTCCCGCGAGGAGATGAGCGGTGCCAGCTTCACCATCTCGAGCCTCGGCTCGATCGGTGGCACGGCCTTCACGCCCATCGTCAACACGCCGGAGGTGGCCATTCTCGGCGTCTCCAAGTCGTCCATGAAGCCGGTCTGGAACGGCAGCGAGTTCGAGCCGCGCTTGATGCTGCCGCTGTCGCTCTCCTACGACCACCGTGCGGTCAACGGCGCCGACGCGGCGCGTTTCACCGCCTTCCTGGCACAGGTACTGACCGATATCCGGCGCATGCTGGTCTGATACGGCGGTTCGCTCGATCCACACCAACGGCTCCTTCGGGGGCCGTTGGCGTTTACTGTCCAGCGTTCGGGCTTTGTCGCCGCGCCAGGGCTTTGTCGACGCACCAGGTAGTGGCGCGTCGATCCAGGCGAGTCTTGTGCGCTACCCGATCGGCAGGTATCGTCATGAGCCATTGACGGTGTCGTCTGCGTCGAGTCCTCGACGCCGCTGACCGGTCCGACAACCGATGCGATTCACGAAGGAGCAGTTATCAATGCGTTTGATCCTCTTGGGCGCCCCCGGCGCTGGCAAGGGTACCCAAGCCCAGTTCATCTGCGAGCATTTCCATATCCCGCAGATTTCCACCGGTGACATGCTGCGTGCCGCGGTCAAGGAGGGGAGCGAGCTGGGGCTCAAGGTCAAGGAGACCATGAACAGCGGCGCTCTGGTATCGGACGATCTGATCATCGCACTGGTCAAGGAACGCATCGCCCAACCCGACTGCGCCAACGGGTTCCTGTTCGACGGCTTCCCGCGCACGCTCCCGCAGGCGGATGCGATGAAGGACGCCGGCATCAAGCTGGACCATGTGGTGGAGATCGCCGTCGACGACGAGGAGATCGTCAACCGGCTCTCCGGGCGTCGCGTCCATCCGGATTCCGGGCGTGTCTATCACGTCGACTACAAGCCGCCCCGGGAAGAGGGCAAGGACGACGTCACCGGCGAGCCGCTGATCCAGCGTGACGATGACAGCGAAAAGACCGTGCGCCACCGTCTCTCGGTCTATCACGACCAGACCGAGCCGCTGATCGGTTATTACCGCGAGTGGGCGGCCGAGGATGCCGAAGCCGCCCCGGAGTATCACCGTATCGCCGGTGTCGGCAGCGTCGACGAGATCCGCGAGCAGGTGCTCTCTGCGCTGAAGTCCTGACCCGCCGCCGATCCGCTTGCCATCCCGTATGGTTCCGCTTCCCGGCGGAGCCATCGTTTTGACATCGCGAGGACGCTATACTCGCCACCTTCTTGATGCCGCCATTCCCCGGGAAACCGATGCCGACGTTGCTG
>NZ_CEXLVS010000377.1:0-2592 GCF_982684285.1 Salinicola sp.
AGGTTTGGTATTGACCTGATCTGGTTTTGCGGGAAATTAGATATACGCCGCCATTTGTAGCAGTCATTGATTGTATCTCTTATGGGAAGGTTTTATCTTAGTGATGGTACCCATTCTACAGCACACTTTAACCCCATTAACAACCATTTGGGGCACAGGGTTAAATTAGTTTAGAGGTTGGTATTAATAGGTATTAGAGGCATGCAAAACAGTTGGTACCCCAAAAATAACCGTGATATAATGGCTACCATGAATCAAATAAATCGTCAAGAGGAAAATTAAATATTACGAAAATTAAGTCAGAGACTTTCAAGTTCTCGATTAGACTAGCGCATGAAACCGCTAGAGATTTCACAGCTATTTCACAAGTCTATAAGCTTAAAAAATTCACCCGTAACCAAGTCGTGAAAAGAATGACAGAGTTGCTTCTTATCCACGGTATGGACAGCACCAGTGGAAATAGAAGAGGGTTATCTCTTACCGACATAATCGATTTATAACACCAGTTTTAATACTGTGCTCCACTCGGCTTACTCGTTCTTGTTTCCTTTCGGGTTGGTGGAGTGTTGAGCCTTTATTGTTCGCTGTCTTGGTACGCCAGAACTAGGGCGGTGAACACCTTTTTATAGTAGCTAGTTTATAGGTCGTCAACCTTTCGTTTCCTACCTGCTACAGCCCTCACAGACTTATTTCCCTGTTGAGGGCACCCTATTTCGTATAGTCGTATTACGGCTAATACACATTTACACAAATTACAAGGATAAAATAATATGAATGGTATGAATGATGCACCAGTAGTCAAAACGGCTAGAAACACTCGCAAACATGTGAAGCATGATGAGCTTGAGTTTTACAAGATGGATTACAACTGGAAAACAGTGCGACCGATACTAGTAAGGGATCTTCTAAAAGGTCATTTTATTAATATCCTAGGATCTGATTACTCAGCCCGTACTTTGTTCCAATGTCAGTTCCATGAAACTGCTTTAATTAAAGAGTTTTTAAATGATGAAGACAAAGTGACAGTAGGTGATTGGGCTTTAGGTGCAAGGTCTATTCACACAGGTTACTTCTACTGTAGTAAGGCAAAAATCAACACTCTCTTAGATGTTATTGCCCCCCGCTACAAATCAGGGAAGGAAGCTTACGAGCTTAGTATTATTGAAGAAACAGAACAAGCCGCCAAAGACTTAGAAGATGCTGAACGTAAAGAACTGCAAGCTATCCTCAATACGGAAGCACGTAAGCAAGAGTTAATGTCTAAGTTTGGAGGTAATGGATAATGGGTAAGAAAATAGGAGAACAGGCTATTAACAAGACGATTACATTTACCGACAAGATTCCGTCTAAAAAACATCTTACCTTTTTAGAAGAAGAGATAGGTTTAGAGGTGGTAATTGACATTAAGAAGTCGTTAGGAGTACGAGCTAAGGAGTCTCAACTGAGTGAGTCAGCTGTAAATAAATCTGTTAAGAACAATAACGTGGGCGGCTATGCTGCTAAGGTTATGGCAGAGGCTGACGTGGAACGTCAAATGGAAGCAATGAGAGACAAGATTGAAGACTTAGACCTTGACACCAAGATGAAGCTGTTAGCTCAAAAGTATAGCCCACTTGTTCAGAAGGCTTTACGCCACAAAGCAGAATTGAACCGTAAAGGTTAAATGATGAAAACCCTGTATGCAACGTGCAGGGAGTATGTAACTAAATATTCTAAAGCTATCCACGTAACACTTGTGATGGCGAGAACGATACTAGTACTAGCAGTTTGTATCAAGTACATGAACTAGGTAGCCTCTCAGGCTGTTTAGAACATACCCCCCTGCACTCCAATTAAGACGGTGAAACCTCCCTTAGGGGAGCTACCGTACACATCTATTTCATAATCCAACATCAATACGTGAGTAAGTAAGCAATGGCATTATTAACATTAAAAATAGCAACATATATAGACGATATAACTAGTACAGCATTCTTTCTAGTTTGGGCTGATGTGATTATCTCTATACCAGTTTAACAAAGGAGGGACTTGTGGCAGACATTGAACAAGAGACAGTAATTAGAAATTTTAAAATAAGTAGGGAATCATGGCGATACCTACGGGACTACAGTAGAGCGGTAGGTCAACATTATCACGTACTTGTAGACGAACTGATACAACAACATAAGAAAGAACATAGAGGATAGTGTCAACGGCCTTAGGAAGCCGGTACACGCCTTAGACAGGAGAGGAATATATGATTAATAAACCAAAGATTAAACCACGCATTACAGCTACAACACTGGCTACATATTTGATGAGAGCGTTCCAGATTGATAAGGGAATTCTAAGCTTAGACCCTAGTACAGTAATAGGTATGGGTGATTATAAGAAGCAGAATCTAGAGAGAAAACTGGATGTATTTGAGAAAACACTAGGTGAGGTCACATCCTTCCTTGAATGTGGTCTTGACTTTGATAAGGCTAATAAGGATCTCCGTAGTGAGATATTTAACGAGCTTTACTATATCAAAGAATTCATTACAGACGATTGGCCTGAAGCCGTCCCCGTTGATATTGCTAAACTCTACAACGATATAGCTGTGAAGGGTGT
>NZ_CEXLVS010000378.1:0-2508 GCF_982684285.1 Salinicola sp.
TTCGGCCGATTTCGCCTTGTCTCGCCTTCGCTCGTCGAATTTGTAAACACCCTCTTAGGCTTTGTACGAAAACTAGCCGACCGGCCTCAGTTGCCCAGCTTGGCCGCCAGCTCGGCCACGTGCTTGCCCTGGAAGCGCGCGATCGCCAGTTCGTTCTCGCTGGGCGTGCGGCTGCCGTCGGCGTTGGCCAGCGTGGTCGCGCCGTAGGGCGTGCCACCGGTGATCTCGCTCATGTTGGAGAGCTCGGCGCAGCTGTAGGGCACGCCCACGATCACCATGCCGTGATGCATCAGCGTGGTGTGGATCGAGGTCAGCGGGGTCTCCTGCCCGCCGTGCTGCGTCGCCGTCGAGGCAAAGGCGCTGCCGATCTTGCCGATCAGCTTGCCCTGGGCCCAGGGGCCACCGGTCATGTCCCAGAAATTGCGCATCTGGGAGGCCATGTTGCCAAATCGGGTCGGCGTGCCGACGATGATGGCGTCGTAGTCGGCCAGCGCTTCCGGGCCCTCGATCAGCGGCGCGTCCTGATCGGTCTTGTAACCGGATTTCACCGCCACCTCCTGCGGTACCAGCTCCGGCACGCGGCGGATATCGACCTGGGTGCCACCGACGCTTTCGGCGCCGTCCGCCACCGCCTTGGCCATGGTCTCGATATGGCCGTAGCTCGAGTAATACAGCACCAGCACTTTGCTCATGAAAATCTCCTGGGGAGTTGGAGTTTCGGGAAGAAACGCTTTTCAGACTAGGCGCGCAAATCATTCGGCGCCATGGCGTCGAGACTGCATTTTTTGCGCCGAAAGCCGCGAAACGGTCGAACGCTCAGGTCTCTTGGAAATATCGCAGCGCCCGCCTCCGTCTCCGTACCGCCCCGGGGGTTTGTGACCGCGGAAGGATAGCCGCTATTCTGGGGGCTCACCCACCGAACCGGGGGCCACGCTGGTGGACCGGAGCAAGCGATGACCACTTCCCGCGACCTGCTGGCCTCCCTGATCGGCTTCGATACCGTCTCCCGGCACTCGAATCTCGAGCTGATCGATTTCATCGAACGCTATCTCGCCTCTCACCGCGTGCCGGCCCAGCGCATCACCAACGTCGATGGCAGCAAGTCCAACCTGCTGGCACGCATCGGCCCGGCGGTCGAGGGCGGCGTGGTACTTTCCGGTCATACCGATGTGGTACCGGTCGACGGCCAGCCGTGGAACAGCGACCCGTTCACCCTGACGGACAGGCAGGACGGCCGGCTCTACGGTCGCGGCAGCTGCGACATGAAGGGATTCCTCGCCTGCGCCCTGGCGCAGGTTCCCGCCTGGCAGGCCCTCGATCTCGCGCGGCCGATCTACCTGGCCTTCTCCTACGATGAGGAGATCGGCTGCCTCGGCGCGCCGGCGATGATCGAACGGCTGATGGCGGATGAACCGCTGCCCGGCGCCGTGATCATCGGCGAGCCCACCTCGATGCAACCGATCGTGGCACAGAAGGGAATCACCACCCTGCGCACCACGGTGACCGGCAAGGAGTCGCACTCCAGCCAGATCAATCAGGGGATGTCGGCAATCCACGTGGCCGCCAGGCTGGTGACGAAGATCGAGGCGATCATGCAGGAGCTGGTCGAAGAGGGGGCGCTGGAACACGTCTTCAACGTCCAGCACTCGAGCCTGCACGTCGGGCTGATCCAGGGCGGCACCGCGATCAACATCATGGCGCGGCACTGCCAGTTCGACTGGGAGATCCGCCACCTGCCCAGCGACGGCTTCGAGGCGGTCTTTGCCCGTTTCGAGCGCTACGCCAAGGCGCTGGAGGCCGAGTTGCAGGAGCGTGCACCGGAGATCCGCATCGTCACAGAGCAACTGGTCGATACCGTGCCGGCGCTGGCCGACCGCGACAACGCCGCCGCCATCGCCCTCTGCCGCGAATGTCTAGACGATCCGAGCGTCGACACCGGCGGTGTCGCCTACGCCACCGAAGGGGGGCAGTTCCAGCGCGCCGGCCTGCCGACCGTCGTGTGCGGCCCGGGGAGCATCGAACAGGCTCACCAGCCGGACGAATATATCGAGATCGACCAGCTCGAGGCAGGCTATCGCTTCATGCGACGGCTGGGCGAGCGGATGGCGGGTTGAGCACTGCCGCCACTCGCTACTGCCGGCCAGTGGGCCCGGATTCATGCACACGCCTGCCCTCGCCGTTCGCCCCACCGCCACCGGGTCCCCGTGGCACGGGGACGTGTACTGACTCGTCCACCAGCCGTTCAGGCGTCGAAGAACACTCTCAGGACGTGATCCATGTGCACTTCCATCGCCTTCCTCGCCGCATCGGGATCGCGACTCTCGATCGCCGCCAGGATGCGCTGATGGTCATCCTGTGACTGGCGCGGCATGTCGGTCTCCATGAACAGTTCCTGGAGGCGGCGGAACATCTTGCCGTACTGGTGGCCGAGCAGATGCTTGATGGTCATGGCGTAGGCCGCGTTGCCCGAGGCCTCGGCAATGCGGATGTGCAGCAGTCGATCGCCGG
>NZ_CEXLVS010000379.1:0-2475 GCF_982684285.1 Salinicola sp.
CCGGACTCGCCCACGATGGCCACGGTCTCGCCACGCTCCACATGCAGGTCCAGCTCGGACACGGCTTGCGTCTCGCCGAAGTGGACCGATAACCGACGCAGTTCGAACAGGGGCGTTTGGCTCATGGCTGACTTTCCTGGTCGTGGTTCGCTGGCGTCGGACGCGCGGCAGCCGCCGAGGTGACGATATGGCGTGGGTCGAAGGCGTCGCGGAGGCCTTCTCCGATGAACACCAGCAGCGACAGCATCAGGCTCAGAGAAACGAAGGCCGTGATTCCCAGCCATGGTGCCTGCAGGTTGTTCTTGCCTTGTGCCACCAGCTCCCCCAGCGAGGGCGAGCCCGGCGGCAGGCCGAAACCGAGAAAGTCGAGCGCCGTCAGCGTAGTGATGGCGCCGGTGAACAGGAACGGGATGAACGTCAGCGTGGCCACCATGGCGTTGGGCAGCACATGGCGGCGCATGATCAGCCGGGAAGGCAGGCCCATGGCTCGAGCCGCCCTGACGTACTCGAGGTTCCTGGCGCGCAGGAATTCGGCACGCACGATGTCGACCAGGCCCAGCCAGGAGAACAGCAGCATGATCCCCAGCAGCCACCAGATATTGGGTTCGACCAGGCTGGCCAGGATGATCAGCAGGAACAGCACCGGGAGTCCCGACCAGATCTCGATCAGGCGCTGGCCGAACAGGTCGATCTTGCCGCCGTAGTACCCCTGCGCGCCGCCGATGAACACGCCGAGCAGGATCGAGCCCACGGTCAGGGCCAGGGCGAATGTCACCGACAGGCGGAAGCCGTACAGCACCCGAGCGAACACGTCCCGTCCCTGATCGTCGGTTCCCAGCCAGTGGCGTGAATCTGGCGGGGAGGGGACCGGGCCCTGAATGTCGCGATCGAGGGTCTGGTAGGAGAAGGGGACCGGGGGCCACAGCATCCAGCCGTGGCGATCGATCTGCTCGCGCACGAAGGGGTCGCGGTAATCGGCCGTGGTGGGGAGGAAGCCGTCGAACTCGGTCTCCGGGTAATCCACCAGCATGGGGAAGTACCACGCTCCCTGATACTGCATCACGATCGGCTTGTCGTTGGCGATCAACTCCGCCGCGAGGCTGAGCGCGAACAGCAGCCCGAAGAGCCACAGCGACCAGTAAGCGCGTCCATGGTGCCGGAAGACCTGGAGCCGCCGCCGGGTGATCGGCGAGAGCCGCTGACGTCGATTCGGTGTCATCACGACTCCCGGGTAGCAAAATCGATGCGTGGATCGACCCAGACATAGGTCAGGTCGGAGACCAGTTTCAACAGCAGACCGATCAGGGTATAGAGATAGAGCGTGCCGAAGATCAGCGGGTAGTCACGCTGCATGACGGCCTCGAAACCGAGCAGGCCCAGTCCGTTGAGCGAGAAGATCACCTCGATCAGCAGCGATCCAGTGAAGAAGATGCCGATCAACGCGGCCGGCATGCCGGCGATGATGATCAGCATGGCGTTGCGAAAGACGTGGCCGTAGAGCACGCGTCGGTCGGAAGCCCCCTTGGCGCGGGCGGTCAGTACGTACTGCTTGTGGATCTCGTCCAGAAAACTGTTCTTGGTCAGCATGGTCAGGGTGGCGAAGCTGCCGATCGCCGAGGCGGCGACGGGCAGCGCGATATGCCAGAAGTAGTCCTGAATCTTGCCCAGCAGGGAGAGCTCGCCGAAGTTGGCCGAGGTCAGCCCGCGCAACGGGAACCAGTTGAGGTAGCTGCCCCCGGCGAACACCACGATCAACAGAATGGCGAACAGGAATCCGGGGATCGCGTAGCCGACGATCACGATGCTCGAGGACCAGATATCGAACGCGCTGCCATGGCGTAGCGCCTTGCGAATGCCCAGCGGGATCGAGATCAGGTAGACGAGCAGGGTGGTCCAGAGGCCCAGCGAGATCGATACCGGCAGTCGATCCAGAATCAGGGTGGCGACCGGCTGACCCCGGAACAGGCTGTCGCCGAGATCGAACGTGGCGTAGTCCCGCAGCATGAGGGCGAAGCGCTCCCAGGCGGGCTTGTCGAATCCGAACTCCTCGGTCAGCGTCTGGCGCAACTGGTCGTTGACGCCCTGGAGGCGCCGGGAGTCGTTGCCGCCGACGCTGTCCCCGCCACCGCCTTCGAGGCCGGTGCTCGCGGTGCTGCTCAACCCCTCGAAGCGTGCCATCATCTGATCGATGGGGCCGCCCGGTGCCGCCTGGACGATGATGAAATTGAGCAGCAGGATCCCCAACAGCGTCGGGATCATCAACAGCAGGCGGCGAACGACGTAGCTGGCCATGGTCGGCAGTCACTCCTGTCCGCGCTGACGGGCGGCGATGGCGCCGGCCCGTTCGGGGTCGACCCACCAGACCGAGAAATCCGGCGTATAGCGCGGGAAAGGTCTGGGATACGCGAACTTGTTCCATACCGCGACGCGGGTGCCGTCGAAGTTCCACTGCGGCACGACGTAGAACCCCCACCG
>NZ_CEXLVS010000380.1:0-2446 GCF_982684285.1 Salinicola sp.
GCGAGCAGTCGGGCGGCCTGGTGAAGCTGCTCGAGCGGGTGGCCTGTTTTCGCGAGTTGGTCGAGACGCTCTAGAATCGGATCAAGAAGGCGCTCTACTATCCGGCCGCGGTCATCCTGGTCGGCATCGGCGTTACCGCACTGCTGCTGGTCAAGGTCGTCCCCCAGTTCCAGAGTCTCTTCAATGGTTTCGGCGCCGAGCTGCCGGCCTTTACCCAGTTCACCGTGCAGCTGTCCGAATTGACCCAGGCCTACTGGTGGCAGGCCATTCTCGCCGCGGCGGCGCTCGTTTTCTGCCTGCGCCAGGCCATGAGACGATCACCCGCCTTCGCCTATCGCGCCCACCAGCTGATACTCAAGCTGCCGGTGCTCGGCAATATCGTCGACAAGGGATCGATCGCCCGCTTCTCGCGCACCCTGGCGACCACGTTCAATGCCGGCATCCCGCTGGTGGAAGCGCTGGACACCGCCGCCGGGGCCACCGGCAACCGCGTTCATCAGCGGGCCATCGCCAGTATTCGCGAGGACGTGGGGACAGGGCAGCAGCTCAACTTCGCCATGCGTCGCACCAACGTCTTCCCACTCATGGCGGTCCAGATGGTGAGCATCGGCGAGGAAGCCGGTGAGCTGGACACCATGCTCGACAAGGTGGCGGAGTTCTACGAGGAAGAGGTCGACAACCAGGTCGACGCGCTGACGTCGCTGCTGGAACCTTTCATCCTGGTGGTGCTGGGCACGCTGGTGGGCGGGCTGGTCGTGTCGATGTATCTGCCCATCTTCCAGATGGGCTCCGCAATTTAGTTACGAACGGGCTGCGCTCGACCAGCCGTTGTTGAAAGCGCGCTCGCGATCCTCATTGACACCCAGTCAACTGCGGTCGCTCGCGCGCTTTCGCCTAGCCTGACCTTCGCTCGCCACGTTCCTGAACGTTTGCGTACCCCCACCAAGCCAATCGTCATGATCAAAGCGGTCGGCCTATGGTTACGTTACCCTTAGCGCTGACTATTTATTCGATGTTCGTGGAGTTTCCGTTGTTAGATCTTCCTCCTTTGCTTACCTGGCCGTTGGCTTTCGTGCTCGGCGCGACGCTGGGTAGCTTCCTCAACGTGGTCATCGTGCGTCTGCCGGTCATACTGATGCGCCGCTGGCGCGCGGAAGCGCTGGAGGCACTGGAGCAATCCGCGGAGGCCACTCCCCGCTATAATCTGGCAACGCCACGCTCGCACTGCCCCGGTTGCGGGCATTTCATCGCCTGGCACGACAATCTGCCATTGGTCGGCTGGTTCAAGCGCCGGGGGCGTTGCGCGGCGTGCGGCACATCGATCAGCGCGCAGTATCCGCTGGTGGAGCTGGCCTCGGCGATACTGGCGGTGGCGGTCATCGCACTGCACGGCATCAGTTGGCAGAGCCTGTGGCTGATCGGTGCCTGCCTGACGCTGCTGGCGGGGGCGGTCATCGACTGGCGCACCCAACTGCTGCCGGACGCGTTGAACCTGCCGCTGCTGTGGGCCGGCCTGCTCTATCAATGGCTGTTCGCACCGCTGATGCTGGAGAGCGCCGTGCTGGGAGCCGTCGCCGGCTATCTCTCGCTGTGGTCGGTCTACTGGCTGTTCAAGCTGGCCACCGGCAAGGAGGGCATGGGCTATGGCGACTTCAAGCTGATGGCGGCCCTCGGTGCCTGGCTCGGCTGGCAAAGCCTGCCGCTGCTGCTGCTGCTGTCGGCCGGGGTCGGCGCGATCGCCGGCATGACATTGATCGCCACGCGACGACAAGAGCGGAACCAGGCGATGCCTTTCGGCCCCTATATCGCTCTCGCCGGGTGGATCGCGCTGCTGGTCGGCGAACCGTTGCTGGCGGTCTACCGCAACCTGCTGCTGGGAGGCTGGGGATGACCCCGACGGCCAATGCGCACGACACCATGGTGGTGGGGCTAACCGGCGGCATCGGCTCCGGCAAGAGCGCCGTCGCCGACGCCTTCGGCGCCCTCGGCATCGGCTGGATAGACGCCGACCATGTCGCCAGAGAGGTCGTGATGCCGGGCGAACCCGCGCTGGCGGCCATCGTCGAGCGCTACGGCGACGCCATCCTCCAGCCGGATGGCACCCTTGATCGCCGCGCGCTGCGCGCCCGGATCTTCGACGATGAAGCCGAGCGCCACTGGTTGGAAGGGGAAACGCATCCGCGTATTCGCCAGCGACTGCGGGCCCACCTGGCGAGGCTGCGCGCTGCTGACGCACCCTACTGCCTGCTGGTGTCGCCGCTGTTGATCGAATCCAGCCAGCACGAGCTGGTCGACCGGATTCTGGTGGTGGACGTTCCCAGGGAAGTCCAGATCGAGCGCACCCTGGCGCGGGATGGCGTCGACAGGCGCCAGGTGGAGTCCATCCTGTCGGCGCAGAGCTCCCGGGAGCGCCGCCTTGCAGCCGCCGACGACGTCATCGACAATG
>NZ_CEXLVS010000381.1:0-2444 GCF_982684285.1 Salinicola sp.
CGCGTATGCGGTGCTGCAGGCGCTCGACGGCAACGTGCTGGTGCCGATCCTGTTCTCGGAAGCGGTCAACCTGCATCCGGTCTCGATCATCCTGGCGGTGCTGTTCTGCGGCGGGCTGTGGGGGTTCTGGGGGGTGTTCTTCGCCATTCCGCTGGCGACCCTGATCAAGGCGCTGGTGCAGGCCTGGCCGCGAGGGGAGTCGGTCCAGGCCGAGGCGTGACGCGTGGGTGAAGCCGCGCAGGAACGGGATAAGGCACCTCCGCGGGCGGCTGAGCCGCGCAATCTCTCTTTCGCTGCGCTGGCGGGGTCAGAGTCTTTCGAAACCGAGACGCAGGGCCAGCAGTACGAAAGCGGCAGCAAAGCCATAGCGAATGAATGCCATCACTCGTGGCCTGCCGATGACATGATCGCGGACCCAAGCCGCCATCAGTCCATAGCCAATGAACACGATCAATGTCATGACCACGAACACCAAGCCGAGAAGGAGAAAATCGCTACGTGCGTCGGCGCTGTCGACCGGTACGAACTGGGGCAGGAAGGCGAGGAAGAATAGACCCAGTTTGGGGTTGAGCAGGTTGAGCCAGATGCCCGTGCCGATCAGCGCCAGGCCACCGCGAGGCGAGTGCTGACTATCGACGGCCATCACTCCCTGCGCCCGCCATACCTGCCACGCCATGAATAGCAGATAGAGCGTTCCCGCGATGCGCATTGCCTGAAAAAGGGTGCCGCTCTTTTCCAGGATGGCCGTCAGGCCCAGCGTGGCCAGCAGTAGTTGGGGCGCGATGCCCAGTGTGCAGCCCAGCGCGGCGAGCATGGCAGCGCGTGCGCCTCGTCCCAATCCCGTGGCCAGTGTGTAGAGCACGCCGGTGCCTGGCAGCACCACAACGATGAGGGCGGTCAGCAGAAATTCGAGGGTCATGGTGAGATGAGTTCCGATGTTCAGAGGGCGATGAATCAACCACGCCACTGACCAGGCGTCACGCCCAATTGGTGCACGAAAGCCCGTGTCATATGGCTCTGATCCGCAAACCCGGCCGCGCCAGCGGCTTCCGTCAGGGAGGTGCCTCGGCTGATTGCTGCGCAGGCCAGGCGCACGCGGCGCTGTTTGAGATAGGCATGGGGAGTGGTGCCGACTTCGCGCCGGAACCGGCGCAGCGCGGTGTAGGGCGTCAGCTCGGCGATGCGGGCCAGCTCGGAGAGCGCTGGGGCGTCGAGCGGGTCGTCATGAAGTCGTTCCAGCATTCGCTGAACCGCGGATGAAGGAGGGGCGGCCGTTGGTATCGGAAGCGACGTGTCGAGCAGCGCGCCGAACAGATCGCCGATGATTTCCGTGATCTCGTCGGGAGCGCTGTTGGGGATATCCGCCATGCCGTGGAGTAGGCGCCTGGTCAAGGCGGGGTCGATCATCGTCGGATGGCGAAATTCACGCGAGGCCAGCTCGGTGCCGAGGGTGTTCTCGATCAGGTCCGGAGTGACGAACAGCATGCGCCAGCGGCGCGCAGAACCGCCTATCGGGATACCGTCGTGAAGCTCGCTGGGATTGACCGTAATCACGTGACGCGGGCCTGCCTCGACGCTTCCGCGGCCACTCCACGAGACGTGTCCGCCGTCGAGCATCACGCCGATGCCGTACTCGTCGTGCGAGTGACGGGGGAATCGTCGATCCGACTGGATCTCGATGAGATGAGCGCCAGGCAGTGCGGTGTGCGCAGATTGAACCCGGTGTAGCATGGCCTGTTTCCTTGCTTTCGCTGTAGCTTCCATTGGTTCCATCCGGTCGTCTCACGATCGATTGAGAGCTGTCACCCGGCCCGTAGTGAGTGATCGGGAGATTGGTGACCGTGATTGGAGCAACTATCAAAGAGATCCGTCTGAGTGTCTTGAACGAAATTGACTCTCGGTGGTGCAAGGGGGCTCGGAAGGGACAGGGTAATGGGAGGTCGTGGCATGGTTGTGTTCGGCCGCGGACCGCCTTATTGGCGGCCCGCGGCTGACATGTCGCCGGGCTTGATGCGGTGCGGCCCAATTATCTTCAGCGATTGAGCTCCTGAGCCGCGGCGAGCACCTCGTCGACGTGGCCCGGGACCTTGACGCCGCGCCACTCGCGGGCGAGCTTGCCGTCGGCGTCGATCAGGAAGGTGCTGCGCTCGACGCCCAGGTGCTCCTTGCCGTACATCTTCTTGAGCTTGATCACGTCGAACTGGCGGCAGACCGCCTCGTCGCGATCGGAGATCAGCTCGAACGGGAAGCCCTGCTTGGCCTTGAAGTTCTCGTGGGACTTGAGGCCGTCCCGCGAGACACCGAAGACGACCGTATTGGCGGCCTCGAACTCGCCGATCCTGTCGCGGAAGTCGCCACCCTCGGTGGTGCAGCCGGGCGTGCTGTCCTTGGGGTAGAAGTAGAGCACCACCGGGTTGCCGCCGGCGCCGAGCTGCACCTGATCG
>NZ_CEXLVS010000382.1:0-2436 GCF_982684285.1 Salinicola sp.
TGAGCGTGCTGCTGTTGATCGGGCGGCTACTGCCGCGACTGGCGCCGGAGCGCTGCGTCACCTTGATGTGGGTCGTGTTGCTGCCGCTGTCGTTTATCGATCTGGTATGGGCCGGTGTAGGAGCGTTGTTGTGATGGAGAGCATGAATCACGGTATCGGTGTTGATATCGCATTTCTGCTGTTGGCCACGCTTGCAGTGGTAACCGCTTGGCGAGTGTTTCGTACCGATTCGATGGTGCGAGCCTCGTTTTTCCTGCTGGTGTCGTTCATCGCCGTGGGTGTGATCATGATTCTGCTGGCGGCGGAATATCTGGGCGTGGCGATGTTCTTCATGATGGCCGTCGAGATGACGGTCATGGCGCTATTCATGGTCATGTTCATGATGAACCCAGCTGGTCTGAATCCGATGAACATGGTCCATCAGGAGCGAATCTCGATCGGGGCAGGGGTGGTCAGCTTCCTGGTGCTGAGTGCCATGGCACTGTTGGCTGTCTTTCCCGACCGGCCGGTGTCGGCCGGCCTCGACCCGGTAAGGTCACTCGGCAACGAAATGCTAGGTGATTCGATGCTGATCTTCGAGTCGGCGGGCCTCGTGCTGCTTACCACCATGATCGGCGTGGTGGTGTTGTCGAGTCACCGTGGACGCTACGGCGCGGCCACGGAGGGCTCGCTACCACCGGGGCTGGAGTCGGGCGGCGATCCGGCGGGCAAGCCCGAAGAGGACGAAGATGGCGAGGATGGCGGTCATCACCACCATCACCACTGACCTATGCAGACAGGCAAGGAGGCTTGAATGACACTGGCGACACTTTTGCTATTGGCAGCGGCACTGATCGGCATCGGCATTTATGGCGCGCTTTCCCAGCAGTCATTCGTGATGCTGATGATGGGTCTTGAGCTGATCCTCAATGGCGTCATGCTGGCTGCCGTGGCGTTCTGGGCCTTTAGCGGGGCCGGCGCGCCGGAAGGGCAACTGCTGACGATCATCGTCATGGCAGTGATGGCTATCGAGATGACCATGGGCTTTGCTTTGGTGGTAGCGGTCTTCCGCGGTAAGCAGGCCGACACGACCGAATCACTGACCGGGTTGAAGCACTGATGTTGTGGTCGATAGCTCTGCTGCCGCTACTGGCTGCTCCCGTCATGTATTGGCTTGGCAAGCACGGGTTCGATAAACACTGGTTTGGCAAGAATAGCGGCCGTGCCGTGTTGGGCCTGGCGGGGGTAGGCGTCGCGATCGTCACCCTGATGCTCGCTGGTCTCGCGATTCTGGGTGACTGGAGTGGGGCTTACCGCTGGAGTTCACAGATCGTCCTGCTGATCGGGGTGACGCCAGTCAGTGCGGTGTTTGCTATCGTCGTGCCGCTGATCGCCGCGCTGATCGTTCTTTACAGCACTTACCACGAATCGGAACCTGGCGGTGATGGCGCAACGACAGGGCAGGCTCCTGCCAGGTTGATCGCCCTGCTGACGGCTTTTATCGGGGCGATGGAACTGTTGGTACTGGCTGAGGATCTGGTGACCCTGCTGATCGCGTGGGAGTTGGTAGGTGCCTGTTCATGGGCACTGATTTCCCATGATTGGCAGAAGACCGGCAATCTTCGGGATGCCGCTTGCGCGTTTCTGGTGACGCGTTTCGGGGACCTGGGGCTCTATATTGCTGCAGCGGCAGCTTATGCCGGCACCGGCTCGTTTGCCTTTGCTGACCTGACCCAACTCGATGGATGGCTGCTGAACGTATTCGTTGCCGGCGCGGTGTTGGCGGCGGCCGCAAAGTCCGCCCAGGTTCCATTCTCTCCGTGGCTATTTGCCGCCATGTCGGGGCCAACGCCGGTATCGGCATTGCTGCATGCGGCGACCATGGTCGCGGCGGGCATCTATCTGGTCATCAGACTCCATGCAGAGATGTCCGCCGTTGCCTGGTTTGGGCCGGTCGCGATCGCGTTAGGCCTGGCCACTGCCCTGGCAGGGGGTGCCGTGGCCTATCTTCAGGGGCATGCCAAGAAGCTTCTGGCGGCTTCGACATCGGCCCAGTATGGCTTGATGTGGTTGGCGGTGGGGGCAGGCTTTCCCGGTGTTGCCCTGGTGCACTTCGTCACGCATGCGTTCATGAAAGCTGCCCTGTTCCTGGCAGCCGGCATCGCCGAACGCCATGTCGGCAGCTACTCGCTAACTGCGATGCGCCTCGGGCGTCTGCTTCCGGGTATCGCGGTAGCCACCCTTGTGGCCAGTCTGGCACTGGCAGGGGTCGTCCCGCTGAGTGCGGCCTGGAGTAAGGAGGAGATCATCACTGCCGCTGGCCATCAGGCGTCCTGGCTGGCCGTGGTCGCCGCCATCGCGGGCGGGCTCAGCGCCCTGTATGCGACACGCTTTCAACTGTTGGCGTTCGGGCGTGGCCCGCATGGCGGTACGAGCACTGCGCCATCCCAGCCAGGT
>NZ_CEXLVS010000383.1:0-2431 GCF_982684285.1 Salinicola sp.
CCGGCGGCCAGCCACCTGTCGGGGAGACGCAACGCGCGCGCCTGGCGCAACACGTCCAGGCGCCAGGCGTCGGCACGAATCCATTCGATGATTCGTTCCGCGCGCTCCCGTTCCCCTTCCTCCGGAGACATGAAACCCTCGCCTTTCAATGGGTTGGCCCGCCGCGTTCAGGGCCCTTCGCCCAAGCCCGTCGCGGCGGAATCGTCGTCGAAAAACTCTCTAATGGTACCGATAGACTAAAGTAGCCAGTGTCGCGCGCTTGCCTGTACAATGCGCGCCCGACCCTCCTACTCAGTGCCCAGGGGACTCGTCGATCCAGCGCTAGAGCGCGGATCATCGACTTAGGGGCTGTCGGCGTTTCATGCACGGCCGCGCCGGAGCCAGTTATTGTGCGGGGCAAGGCGTGAGGAGCGTAGTTTGGTCATTCCAAATGAATGACGAATAACGCAGCACCACGCAAAAACTGGCCTGGCCCTTCGGGTTGCGCGGCAAATGGCGCCATGCGGCGTTGCGGGATTAAAAAAGGGAACCACCCTTCTCTGCATCCCGCGCCTGGCCTGGCGACATTTGGCGCAGCACCGCGGTTCGCGCTGAAACGTCAACAGCCCCTAGACATGGGCGCACACATTTTACGATGGAAACCGCCCCATGAGTGACAACGCCTCTAACGCTCGTATCGAGAGCATTAGGAACATTGCCATTATCGCCCACGTCGACCATGGCAAGACGACACTGGTCGACAAGCTCCTGAGCCAATCCGGCACCCTGGACCGCAAAGCCGAAGGCCAAGAGCGGATCATGGACTCCAACGACCAGGAGAAGGAACGCGGCATCACCATCCTGGCCAAGAATACCGCGATCCGCTGGAACGACGGCAACGGCCGCGACTACCACATCAATATCGTCGACACCCCGGGACACGCCGACTTCGGTGGCGAAGTCGAACGCGTCATGTCCATGGTCGACTCCGTGTTGCTGCTGGTCGATGCCGTCGACGGCCCGATGCCGCAGACCCGCTTCGTGACCCAGAAGGCGTTCGCCCAGGGCCTCAAGCCGATCGTGGTGGTCAACAAGGTCGACCGTCCCGGCGCGCGCCCGGATTGGGTCGTCGACCAGATCTTCGATCTGTTCGACAACCTCGGTGCCACCGACGAGCAGCTCGACTTCCCGATCATCTACTGCTCCGCGCTCAACGGCATCGCCGGCATGGAGCCGGACGACATGGCCGAAGACATGACGCCGATGTTCAAGAGCATCGGCGACATCGTCGAGCCGCCCAAGGTCGAACTCGACGGCCCGTTCCAGATGCAGATCTCGGCGCTGGACTACAACAGCTATGTCGGCGTCATCGGTCTCGGCCGCATTAAGCGCGGCAGCGTCAAGCCGAGCCAGCAGATCAGCGTCATCACCAAGGAAGGCGCGACCCGCAAGGGCAAGATCGGCCAGGTCATGACCCACATGGGGCTGGAGCGGGTCCAGACCGACGAAGCCACTGCCGGCGACATCGTCTGCATCACCGGTATCGACAATCTGGCGATCTCCGACACGCTGTGCGACGTCAACAACGTCGAAGCGCTGCCGCCGCTCTCCGTCGACGAGCCGACCGTCTCGATGACCTTCCAGGTCAACGACTCCCCGTTCGCCGGCAAGGATGGCAAGTACGTCACCAGCCGCAACATCAAGGACCGTCTCGAGCAGGAGTTGATCCACAACGTCGCGCTGCGCGTCGAACAGGGTGAATCCTCCGAGAAATTCAAGGTCTCCGGGCGTGGCGAGCTGCACCTGTCGGTGCTGATCGAGACCATGCGTCGCGAAGGCTTCGAGCTGGCCGTGGGCCGCCCCGAGGTCATCATCCGCGAGATCGACGGCGTCAAGCAGGAGCCGTACGAAGAAGTCATCATCGACTGCGAAGAGCAGCATCAGGGCGCGGTGATGGAAGAGCTCGGCTACCGCAAGGGCGAGCTCTCCAACATGAATCCGGACGGCAAGGGGCGCGTTCGCCTGGACTTCATCATCCCCGCGCGCGGCCTGATTGGCTTCCGCGGCCAGTTCCTGACCCTGACCTCCGGTACCGGCATCCTGACCAGCCGCTTCGACCACTACGGCCCGCTCAAGCCGGACGCCGCGATCGAACGCCGTAACGGCGTGCTGGTGTCGATGGTGCCGGGCAAGGCGCTGGCCTATGCGCTCTACACGCTGCAGGAGCGCGGCAAGCTGATCGTCGACCACGGCACCGAAGTCTACGAAGGCATGCTGATCGGCATCAACAACCGGGCCAACGACATGGTCGTCAACCCGACCAAGGGCAAGAAGCTCGACAACATGCGGGCTTCCGGCAATGACGAGAACATCGTGCTGACGCCGCCGATTCGCTTCACCCTGGAGCAGGCCATCGAGTTCCTCGACGACGACGAGCTGGTCGAGATCACCC
>NZ_CEXLVS010000384.1:0-2426 GCF_982684285.1 Salinicola sp.
CAACGCCTATCTCGACATCCAGGCCGGCTCCGGCGGTACCGAGGCCCAGGACTGGGCCAACATGCTGCTGCGCATGTACCTGCGCTGGGCCGAGCATCACGGCTTCAAGGCCGAACTGACCGAGGTGTCGGCGGGCGAGGTCGCGGGCATCAAGTCCGCTACCATCCACGTCCAGGGCGAGTACGCCTTCGGCTGGCTCAGGACCGAGACCGGGGTCCATCGGCTGGTGCGCAAGAGTCCGTTCGACTCCGGCGGCCGGCGGCACACCTCTTTCGCCTCGGTGTTCCTCTCTCCGGAGGTGGACGACAGCTTCGAGGTCGAGATCAACCCGGCCGACCTGCGTACCGACACCTACCGCTCCTCCGGCGCCGGCGGCCAGCACGTCAACACCACCGATTCGGCGGTGCGAATCACCCACGAGCCGACGGGTATCGTGGTGGCCTGCCAGAGCCAGCGCAGCCAGCACGCCAACCGCGACTTTGCCATGAAGCAGTTGAAGGCGAAGCTGTGGGAGCACGAGATGCAGAAGCGCAACGCCGCCAAGCAGCAGGCCGAGGAGAGCAAGGCCGACATCGGCTGGGGCAGCCAGATTCGCTCCTACGTCCTCGACGACCAGCGGATCAAGGACCTGCGTACCGGCGTGCAGAGCAGCAACTGCGACAAGGTGCTCGACGGCGATCTGGATCAGTTCATCGAAGCGAGTTTGAAGCAAGGTCTCTAGCTACGAGCTACGAGCTACGAGCGTTATGTTTTAGCTGAGACTTGCATTCGCGGCTCGCGGCTTTATTTCAATTTTCGACAGGCGACGACATGGCGAACCAGGACAACCCGCAATCTCCTTCCGATGCACCGCATGAAGCTCAGGAAGAAAACCGGCTGATCGCGGAGCGCCGTGCCAAGCTGGCGGCCCGCCGCGAGCAGGCGGCGGAGCAGGGCGGCAGCGCCTTCCCCAACGATTTCCGGCGCGACAGTCTGGCGGCGGATCTGCAGGCGGAACTGGGCGACAAGGAGAAGCCCGAGCTCGAGGCGCTCGATCGCCAGGCTGCCGTTGCCGGCCGCATCATGCGCAAGCGCGGGCCGTTCGTGGTGATCCAGGACGCTTCCGGGCAGATCCAGTTCTACGTCGACAAGAAGGGCCTGCCCGCCGAACTGCTGGAGGATATCCAGAGCTGGGATATCGGCGATATCGTCGCCGGCCGCGGCCCGGTCCACAAGTCCGGCAAGGGCGATCTCTACGTCATGCTGGTCGAGGCCAAGCTGCTGACCAAGAGCCTGCGGCCGCTGCCGGACAAGTTCCACGGCCTGACCGACCTGGAAGCGCGCTATCGTCAGCGCTACGTCGACCTGATCATGAACCCGCAGTCGCGACGGGTGTTCGAGGTGCGCTCCGGTGTCATCGCCGCGATCCGTCGGTTCATGGTCGAGCGGGGCTTCATGGAGGTCGAGACGCCGATGCTGCAGCCGATCCCCGGCGGCGCCACGGCGCGACCGTTCACCACGCACCACAATGCGCTGGATATCGACATGTATCTGCGTATCGCGCCGGAGCTCTATCTCAAGCGGCTGGTCGTCGGCGGGTTCGAGCGGGTATTCGAGATCAACCGCAACTTCCGCAACGAAGGGCTGTCGACGCGGCACAATCCCGAATTCACCATGCTCGAGTTCTACTGGGCCTACGCCGACTATCGCGATCTGCTCGACCTGACCGAGGCGATGATCCGTGACGCCGCCGAGCAGGTGCTGGGTACGACCACCGTCACCTACCAGGGCACCGACTACGACCTGGGGCAGCCGTTCCGCCGGCTGACCCTGCGCCAGTCGATTCTCGAGTACGGTGGCGAGGTCGAGGGCGGCGCCATCGGCGAAGCCGACATCGACACCCTCGAGGCCGCCAGGGTGACCTGTGAGCGCCTGGGCATCGCGACCAAGCCGAGCTGGGGGCTGGGCAAGCTGCAGACCGAGATCTTCGAGGAGGTCGCAGAAGCCAGGCTCGATCAGCCGACCTTCATTACCGAGTATCCGGCCGAGGTCAGCCCGCTGGCGCGACGCAACGATACCAACCCCCATGTCACCGACCGCTTCGAGTTCTTCGTCGGCGGGCGCGAGATCGCCAACGGCTTCTCCGAGCTCAACGATGCCGAGGACCAGGCCGAGCGCTTCGCGGCCCAGGCCGCCGAGAAGGACGCCGGTGACCTCGAGGCGATGTACTACGATGCCGACTACGTGCGCGCACTGGAGTACGGCATGCCGCCGACCGCCGGCGAGGGCATCGGCATCGACCGGCTGGTGATGCTGTTGACCGACAGTCCGTCGATTCGGGATGTGTTGCTGTTCCCGGCGATGCGTCCGGAATAATACGGAGCTACGAGCTACGAGCTACGAGCTACGAGCTACGAGCTACGGGCTACGGGCTACGGGCTACGGGC
>NZ_CEXLVS010000385.1:0-2389 GCF_982684285.1 Salinicola sp.
GCGTGCAGGCCGCGCTGGACTTCTTCGCCGACAATCCGGCGCCCGGCACGCCGGCGGCCCGCAAGCTGGCGGCGGCTGCGTCGACGAGCCCATCACAGACCGGTGCCGTTCGCGCCTGACAGGAGATCGCCATGAGCGTGATGCCGAAAAGTCCGGTCGCAAGACGGCCCCGACAAGCCGCCATGAGCGAATTCGAGCGTCGGCTGCAGGGTGAAATGAAAGGCGAAGTGGCGTTCGACGCCGGATCGCGCGGGCGCTACGCCACCGACGCCTCGATCTATCAGATCATGCCGCTGGGCGTCGTGGTGCCGAGGGACCAGCAGGATCTCTCCCTGGCGCTGGATATCGCCCGCGAGTTCGGCGCACCGGTGCTGCCGCGAGGCGGCGGCACCAGCCAGTGCGGGCAGACCGTCAACGAGGCGCTGGTGATCGACACCAGCCGCTGGCTGACCGGCATCGGCGACCTCGACCTCGAGGCCCGCACCGTCACGGTCGAGCCCGGCGTGGTGCTCGACCATCTCAACGCCTGGCTCAAGCCCCATGGGCTGTGGTTTCCGGTGGACGTCTCCACCTCGGCCCAGTGCACGCTCGGCGGCATGGCCGGCAACAACTCCTGCGGCTCGCGCTCGATCCGCTACGGCAATATGGTCCACAACGTGCTGGGACTCGAGGCGACGCTGGCGGACGGACGAGAGGCGGTGTTCGGCCGTTTCGACGAGATCGCGCCCGGCTCGGCGCTGGCGGGGCTGGCCGGTTCGGTGTCGGCCATTATCCAGCGCGAGGCGGCGGCGATTCGCGAGCACTATCCGCAGGTGCTGCGCCGGGTCGGCGGCTACAACCTGGACCTGTTCGACTGCCGCAATCCGATTCCCTACGACGCCGAAGGCCGGGCCAATTTCGCCCACCTGCTGATTGGCTCGGAGGGGACGCTGGCGTTCACGCGAAAGCTGACCCTTAAGCTGTCGCCGCTGCCGGTACACAAGGTGCTCGGCGTGGTCAACTTCCCGACCTTCTACCAGGCGATGGACATGACCCAGTACATCGTCGAGCTGGGCCCCGCCGCGGTGGAGCTGGTCGATCGCACCATGATCGAACTGGCGCTGGAGAATCCGGCGTTTCGGCCCACGGTGGAGAAGTCTCTGATCGGGCGTCCGGATGCGCTGCTGCTGGTGGAGTTCGCCGGCGAGGATCTCGATTCGCAGCTGCGCCAGTTGAAGGCGCTCGAGACGCTGATGGGCGATCTGGGGCTGCCGGGCAGCGTGGTCGGGTTGACCGCCGGCGCGGAGCAGTCGGCGCTGTGGAACGTGCGCAAGGCCGGGCTCAACATCATGATGAGCATGAAAGGCGACGGTAAACCCGTCTCCTTCATCGAGGATTGCGCGGTGCCGCTGGAGCACCTGGCCGAATACACCGAGCAGTTGACCGAAGTCTTCCATCGCCACGGCACCGAGGGCACCTGGTACGCCCATGCCAGCGTCGGCACGCTGCACGTGCGGCCGATTCTCGACATGCGTCGCGGCGGTGCCGCCAAGATGCGCGCGATTGCCGAGGAGGCCTCCGAACTGGTCCGCCGCTACAAGGGGGCCTACTCGGGAGAACACGGCGACGGCATCTGCCGTGGCGAATGGGTGGCGTGGCAGTTCGGCGCCGGGCTCAATGCCGCCTTCGGCGAGATCAAGCGGCTGTTCGATCCGGACAACCGCTTCAACCCCAACAAGATCGTCGACACGCCGAAGATGGATGACGCGCGACTGTTTCGCTTTCCCGCCGATCACCAGATCATTACGGTGGCCACCGAGCTCGACTGGTCGGCCTGGGACGTGACCCGCGATCCGCTGAGCGGCGACCTGGGCGCACCGGGTAGCGGCGGCGACCCGGCCCACGGCCTCGCCAAGGCGGTGGAGATGTGCAACAACAACGGCCACTGCCGCAAGTTCGATGCCGGTACCATGTGCCCCAGCTACCGGATCAGCCGCGACGAGCGACATCTGACGCGGGGGCGTGCCAATACGCTGCGGCTGGTGCTGGCGGGCCAGATCGGCGATCGGGGGCTGGCCAGCGACGAGGTGGCCGAGACGCTTGACCTCTGCGTCTCCTGCAAGGGCTGCAAGCGCGACTGCCCGACCGGCGTCGACATGGCCAAGTTCAAGATCGAGGCGCGGGCTGCGCGGGCCAAGGAACAGGGTCTGAGCTGGCGCGACAAGCTGGTCTCCGAGCTGCCGCGCTACGCGCCCTGGATGCGCCATGTGGGCAAGCTCGCCGCGCGCCTCGAACGGGTCTCCTGGCTGGGCGGGCGCGGCAAACGCTGGCTGGGCTTCGCCGAGGCGCGCTCGCTGCCGGTCTTCGCCGGCGATTATCTGCGAACGACACAGCGCACGACGAAGGGCAC
>NZ_CEXLVS010000386.1:0-2384 GCF_982684285.1 Salinicola sp.
CGGCCAGCCGCTGGAGGCCAGCAGATTGAGCGCCTCGGGCGAGAAGCCCTTGACGAACGGCTTATGCCGCGCGGAAACCTGCGCCACCATGTGCTTGGCCAGCAGCGGGATGTCCTCGGCGCGATCCCGCAGCGGCGGCAGCTTGAGGTTGACCACGTTGAGGCGGTAGTAGAGATCCTCGCGGAAGTCGCCTTCGTGCATGGCGCGGTCGAGATCGCGGTGGGTGGCGGAGATGATCCGCACGTCGATCGGGAACGACTTGGTGCTACCCAGCGGGCGAACCTGGCGCTCCTGGAGCACACGCAGCAGCTTGACCTGCAACGGCAGCGGCATGTCGCCGATCTCGTCGAGGAACAGGGTGCCGCCGTCGGCGGCCAGGAACAGCCCCTCGTGCTGGCTGACCGCGCCGGTGAAGGCGCCACGGGCGTGGCCGAACAGTTCGCTCTCCAGCAGTTGTTCCGGTAGCGCACCGCAGTTGATCGCCACGAACGGCTTGTCGGCGCGGGGGCTGGCCTGGTGCATGGCATTGGCCAGCAACTCCTTGCCGCTGCCGCTGGGGCCGGTCAGCAGCACGCTGACGTCGGAGGCGGCGACCATGTAGGCCTGCTCGAGAATGCGCTCCATCTGCGGGCTGCGGGTGATGATCTGGGACCGCCACGCCTCGCCCCCCTCGCCGCGCGTGGTCGGCGTCTGCTTGAGGGCCTCATCGATCGCCTCGAACAGTTCGTCGCGATCGACCGGCTTGGTCAGGAAACTGAAGACGCCCTGGCGCGTGGCGCTGACGGCATCCGGGATCGAGCCATGGGCGGTCAGAATGATCACCGGCATTCCGGGCATGCGACGCTGCAGTTCGTGGAACAGCGCCAGGCCGTCCATCTCGTCCATGCGAAGATCGGATAGCACCAGGTCCGGGGAGGTCTCTTCGATATGCGTCAGCGCTTCGCGACCGCTTTCGGCGGTGGTCACGCGGAATCCGCGGCTTTCCAGGCGCATGCCCAGCAGCTTGAGCAGGCTGGTGTCGTCGTCGACCAGCAGGATATGGGCCGTGATGCCGCTCCTGCCCGGTTGCATGGCCGGCGTTCGCACCGGCCGGGTCTTATGAGCTTCTGTATTCAATGACATGGGATTGGCACCTCCTGCCACCGCTTCACCTTATCGCTGTCGATGAGGATGTGTCACGCTCGATGTGACGCGGTCGCGCGCGCCGGGAATGGCCTGGCATCGCGCAGATGGCTTGGTTTTACGTGAGTGTGGGTCGCGCGAACCTGGCGCGTCTCAGTCGCGGGCGTTGATCGTCCGCTCGATGTCGGTCAGCGCTTCCAGCTTGTCCGACATCTCCTTGAGCTGTTGCTTCAGCTTCTCGTTTTCCTGTTTCAGCGCCTGCGTATCGTTGCTGCCGACATTCACCCGGCTGCCTCCGCTCGAGCCCCGCAGCGCGTAGAGCTGCCGGCGCTCCTCCAGCTCGTTCAGCCACTGCTGCAGGAGGGGCTGCAGCCGGGGCGGCGCCGAGCCGATCGCGGCCTTATAGAAGCTCGAGGCCTGGGCCCATTGGCCGGGGCCGTCCCAGGAGAGCACCACGGCACGTACGGCCTTCTGGTCCATGCGGCTCTGACCGACCCGCTCCAGCACCTCGTCGCGCCACTCGTCATCGCCGCGCTGCGCTTCCAGGCCGAACGCGACCCAAGAGTCGACCAGGCAGACATTGTCGGCGTAGGTGGGAATGTCACCACAGCCATATTGCCTGGGTTCGCTGGAGAGGGACTGGCAGCCCGCCAGCGCCATCATGCCGCACAGGACGAGCGTCGCTCTTATCTGACTGACCATGTCTCTTTCCTTGCCTCACCGCCCGGAAACGTCTCGTCCGGCGCGGCCTCATTATCGTATTGCGCTCCGCGCACCGGGGCGCTGGCCCATGGCAGCGTGAGCCGGAAGCAGACGGGCAGTTCGGTGTCATCCACCAGCGCCAGCTGTCCGTCCTGCAATCGGGCGCAGTCCGCGGCGACCGAGAGCCCGATACCGGAGCCCTTGAGCGGGCCCTTGCGACGCGCGCTGCCCTGATAGAACGCTTCGAACAGGTGCTCGCGGTCCGACTCGGCGATGGGGTCCCCGCTATTGGCGACATCCAGCGCCAGCCAGTCGCGCTGATGGGCGACGCGAATCACCAGTTCGCCACCGTCGCTGCCATAGGCGATGGCGTTCGAGATCAGGTTGTCCAGCACCCGCGCCGTGCGCTCCCGATCGGCCTGCCAGGTCAGTGGATGGTGTGGACTCCGGACCTGCATGCCCTTGTTGTCGAGCGCCAGGCGATGCTTGGAGAGAACCTCCTGGATGATCGTCGCCACATCGAACTGGGTGACCTTCATTCGGCGGCTGTTCTGCAGCAG
>NZ_CEXLVS010000387.1:0-2377 GCF_982684285.1 Salinicola sp.
AGGACTTTGCACTGAATCAGTACGCAAAGGGCCTTTTAAAACCCTTTAAGGGTAAGGGAGAGATGATCCGGTTTCGCGACGAGCTGGACGAGGAGTGCCGGCGAATGTGGCAAGAGGCAGCGGACTTTGCCAACCGCTACAACCGGAGGGTGGTCCAGGCGGGCCTTTGGCTCAAACCGCACAACAACAGTGGGGGCCGCGTTCGCGCAGTGCAGTGGCGCGACAAGGCACAGACCCAGATGGGGCGGCGTCTGCTTGAGGCCGTGCTGCAGTACGGCGATGTTTCGGTAGGCATGAAGCGTCAGCTGGTCGAGATCGAGACCAAGCGCGCGATCTTCAATGCCAAGATCGCGGCGGCGACTCGCCAAGTCGATCGTTTGAATCGGCTGCTGAATGATCTCGACGAGATCGAGGCCATGGTCTGACACCTTGGACGGCCAGGAATGGTCCGCTGTTTCGCTTAACGTTTCCCGCTGACGTTCTTTGCCGCTCGCGGCCACTGTAGTCGGGTATTCATTCGATTCAGGAGATACTGATGAGCACGCATTTCATGGGCGAGGGGAACATTGGCTCGGATCCAGAAGTGAAGATGTTTGCACCCAACGGCAATCAGCCACCGCGTGGCGTCATGCGATTGAACGTCCGCTTCGACAATCCGGTGCCGACCGATACCGGTAACGTCGACAAGGGCGGGTTCTGGGCCAACGTCGAGATCTGGCATCGCGACGTCGAGCAGTGGGCACAGCTCTATCAGAAGGGCATGCGAGTCATGGTCTCGGGCCGGATGGTGCTTGACGAGTGGCAGGATCGGGAAGGCGAAAACCGTTCGCAGTTCAAGGTCCAGGCCGTGCGCATCGGCATGCTGCCATTTCGCGTCGCCCAGGTCGTGCTCGAGCCGGGGCAGCAACCGCTCCGTCAGCCGTCATCGACGCAGGCACCGCAACAGGGTGCCTATGCCAAAGCCGCTGGACCGGAGGGGGAGTGGGATAACCCGGTGGGCGCTGACTCGAACGATCCAGGGTGAGCGGAGACGAGCGGAGACGCTTGCATGAAGGCAGGCTCAACATGAGACGGACAAGGAGTGGTGGGATGAGGCACTGGGTATTGGCAGCGGGGATGGTAGCTCTTGCCGGCTGCGCGGCGCAGGATCACTATTATTCGAACGGGGTCTGTGTCACCTGCTTTGACAATCCGGTGACGGGGGAGCCGCTGAACTATGATCCCAGCGAGACGCCGGAGAAAGTCGCAACCAATGCTGAGGGAGAAACGGTCGGCGCCAAGAACCTGGGTAGTCAGAGCGGTTCGGTCGACATCGACTCCCGTGTCGATGTCGATACCGCCTATGCCAGGGTCAAGTCGGCCATGGGATTCCGGTCCCCGGGCGACTTCGAGAAAGGCAACACGATGTCAGACTGGCAAATGAACGACTCGGCGTGGAAACACCAAACGACGCCGGGCGCCTACTATGATCTAGGGGACTACGGAGAACAGACCATCGGTGGTACCCAGTACGACCTGGTGCAGCGTGTGCAAATCGAGAAAGATGGATCTGGATCACGTATCCACTACAGCTGGGCGCCCGCCGACAAGCGAACGCTCTACGATGGCAATGCCATGGAGTCGGCGCTGACCCGGCGTCTCAAAGTTGCGGTAGACTGATCGTCCATGCCTAACTTCTTCACCATCAAGGATGGTTGGAGCCTGGATGAACAGCTGGGCTACATGCTCCAGAACTCGACGACAAGCAGGCGACTGGCCGAGTCGTCGAGTGGCTGAATCTGGGATTCTTCGATGATACAAAAGAGTGACGTTGCCGCCTATCAACGGTTCTTTGTTCGACCCCATCATGGTCAGCGCTTACGCGTTGAATCGGATATTCGATCCATTCTGGGTGACACAGTCGAGTGTCGTCTCGCCCCCGATGGCTCCCTGCTCAAACCTACGAGCCTCAAGCCCGCCCAGGGTCGATACCTGATCCCCATGCGCTGGGTCAGCGGTGAGATCATAACGATCGATAACCCCACCACGGCGCAGTGGTTCTGGCTCGATGCCGACATCCCATTCAACGGCATACTGGCTCAGCGATTGGCCCTAGCGCTGAATCAGCATCCTGCTGTCGCATGCGTGGCCGAAGACAATACGCGCGGTGCGGCCCACGGCAGTGCGGAAGCCTGGATCATCGATGATGCGCATTATCTGCTCCAACCCGATTAACATTTCCCACTGATTCTGTTGATCCAGCCCGGCACGCTGAGGCCATACACACTCTGTGAGGCCCGGCGTCATGTCTCGATTGTTCCTCTGCGAAAAACCCTCTCAGGCACGCGATATTGGCGCGGTTCTGGGGGCGACACGCAAAGCCGAAGGCTGCCTGCAG
>NZ_CEXLVS010000388.1:0-2373 GCF_982684285.1 Salinicola sp.
CACCGTGTCCTCGAGCTGGGTCGCCAGGCGATCGAGCGACACGTCGTAGTGCCGGGCGATGCGCAGGAAGTCGTTGTCGTCGCTGTCGAGCAGCTTGAGCAGCAGGTGCTCGATATCGACGTCGTACTGGCGCTCGGCCAGGCACAATGCCGCTGCGCCTTCGGTGGCTTCGCGGCAGGGATCGTTGAGCTTGTCGAAAAGGGATTTGAGACTCACGCCGTGGCTCCGTCGTAGGGAATGTCGAAGAGTGCATGGCCGTGGGAGGCGGCCGGTCGGTCGGAGGGTTGGAGCCAACCCAGCCGCCCCAGGTTGATACTGCCGCCCGCACCCAGTTGGGGGGCGGGAATGCTGTGCCTGTCGAGAATCAACTCGATTTCGAAGTCGAGTTCGATGCCGGCGTAGAAACGCACCAGCTTGACGAGCTTCCGGTGCGCTTCGGTGTCCGGCAGTAGCGAGCGGTAGGCGCTCAGGCTCAGCGGCCCGAACGAGACGCGAAAGGCGGATTGATAGTCACGCACCCGGGTGCCGGCCACGGCGCTCTCTCCGAGCCTGGCGTTGGCCTGGCCGAGGCGGGTGTACTGGTCCGGATCGAGGCGTATCCAGCGGCCAGCGAACGAATCGACCCGGCAGGGCAGCTGGAAGGTGTACTCCAGGATCGACTGCAGGTTGCTCGGATTGCGCGGCCGCTGTGACCACAGCCCGGAAAACCAGCTGAACAGGTCACGGCGCAGCGAGCCGGGCGCGTCGTCGCGGGCGAGCGTCTTCTCCAGCGTGGTGGGCGTGAAGCCAACCAGGTGCAGCAGCCAGTCTTCGAAGTCCGCGCTGCCCTTGCGTTCGTATTCGATATGGAAGCGATACTTCTGCCACGCCTCGTAGAACAGCGCCGTCATGCGGTGCGAGAAGAAGTCCATGAACGCGTGGGCGGCATCGTCGCGCTTCTCGATATGCCGGTTGATCAGCAGTTCGGTGTAGGGGCGCGGCAGCACGCCGGACGGCCCCACCAGCCCCATGAACGTGACCTGGATCTCGCTCAGTGGATCGCCGCTGGCGGAACGGACCTTGTCGCTCTCGAAGGAGAGGTCGCTGATCTCGCTGGGCGGGAAGTTCAGCGAGAGCAGCGAGCGAAATCGCAGCGGATCCTGATGGGGGCGGTTTTCGGGATCGATACGCCCGGTGCGGCTGTAGTGCAGCCGCAGCAGGCGCACGAGCTGGAAGAACCCGAATCGCCAGGGCTCGGCGCGGGCCTGGTCGATCAGACCAGGGGCTGAGTACCGGTTCTCGGCTTCCATTGGGCGACTCGCTGTTCGCGCTGACGAGAGCGCAGGGTGAGTTGGGTGAAGCTGTTGAGGCTGCAGTACTGGCCGAAGAAGTGGTCCAGCACCATGCCGAACAGGTAGATACCGCTACCGGTGAACTGGCTTTCGTCGAGCTCCAGCGTGATGCCGGTGCCGCGCACGAAGGCGGGGCGCGGATGACCGATGCGCGTCATCACCGGTTCGCTCGCGATCGAGGAGATGCCGTTGATCTGCTTGCGGATCGCCGACGCCTGGCGATAGTTGTAGAGCGTCAGCAGCTCCATCAGCGCCTCGCGGCCGTCGGAGACCAGTGAAAGATGGTTGAGCGACAGGTGAGAGACCAGGCGCCAGATCAGGCCCTTGCCCATGGGCGGGCGCACCGGAGCCGTCGGCTTGCGCAGGCAGCGGATCTGCTGCACCACCTGCTCGCGTTCGAGGGTGAAATCCCCCTGGGGATGGCCGAAGGTCATCAACTGCGGGAGGTCGCGGTTGCTGCAGGTGAGCTTGAGGCTCAGGGTGTCGCTGCTGGCGTCGAGCATCTCCAGCTCGCGATCGACCACCCGCAGGCGCATCTCGGTGCCCGGGTCGCGGGCGTTTTCCGAAGCGACCCGTCGCGCGATCCAGTAGCTCTGGCGTGCCTGCTTTTCACTGTCCCGCGGTTCGAAGAAGGGCAGGCAGGGGGCAACCTCGTCCTGCATCGCGGTGCGAATCACCCGCGTGACCTCGTCGATCGAGACGATCTCGGTGGATCGGGAATGGCGTACGTCCGGCACCACCGGATATTCATGGCGCGTGTGGCTGAGCTTGATCGGCTCGGCCTGCTGCGGGAACAGGTTGACCACCGGGGTGCAGCCGAGACGGAAATTGTGGCGCCCCACGGTCTGCGCCAGCCGGGCGAGACGCTCGTGCTGGTCGTAGTCGCGGAACAGAAAATGGATCTGAATCTGTGTGACCGACTTGCCCGCGAGTGGCTTCGCCAGCCCGTTCAGGTCGAAGAACAGGAATTTCTCGGGAAAGGTGAAGTACTCGTGAAGCAGTCGGTAGCCCAGGAACGACCGCTCGGAGTAGTCGATCAGCC
>NZ_CEXLVS010000389.1:0-897 GCF_982684285.1 Salinicola sp.
AATCACTATTTCGTCACCATTCCGGGGCGGCTGGCGATCGACGGTATCGAGGCGCTGCGCTCGGCGACCTGGGGCTTTCCCTCCTTCAGCCTCGAAAACGTCGCCCAGACGCTGCTCGGCGAGGGCAAGGCGATCGACAACCCCTATCAACGCATGGCGGATATCAACCGCATGTTCGCGGAGGACAAGCCGGCGCTGGCCCGCTACAACCTCAAGGATTGCGAGCTGGTGACGCGCATCTTCGAGCACACCCGGATCATCGACTTCCTGCTCGAACGGGCAAGCGTCACCGGGCTCTCCGCCGATCGCAGCGGTGGCTCCGTCGCGGCATTTTCCCATCTCTATCTGCCGCGTATGCACCGGCTCGGGTTCGTCGCCCCGACCCTGGGCAGCCGCGACGGCGACGACAGCCCGGGCGGCTACGTGATGGACTCGCGTCCGGGCCTCTACGATTCGGTGCTGGTGCTCGATTTCAAGAGTCTCTATCCCTCGATCATCCGCTCGTTTCTGATCGATCCGGTCGGCCTGGTGGAAGGGTTGCGCACGCCGGATGACGCACACTCGGTGGCGGGGTTCCTGGGGGCGAGGTTTTCCCGAACCGCCCATGCGCTGCCGGCGATCGTCGAGCAGGTGTGGGAAGGGCGCGAGGCGGCCAAGCGCGAGGGCAACGCGCCGCTGGCCCAGGCGTTGAAGATCATCATGAACGCGTTCTATGGCGTGCTCGGCTCGCGGGGCTGCCGGTTCTTCGATCCGCGGCTGGCTTCGTCCGAGGAATTCGCCGGTGACGACTGCGCGTGCGTCGCTCATGCCGCCCCCGCTTCGGCCGCATCGCCGGCCCCTTGCGCGGCCTCCAGCGCCGCGACGATCACGCTCCGTAGCAGCGCGAGGCGGAACGCC
>NZ_CEXLVS010000389.1:907-2347 GCF_982684285.1 Salinicola sp.
GCGCCGCACGCGAGAGCTGATCGAGACTGAGGGTTATACCGTTATCTACGGCGATACCGACTCGATATTCGTGTGGTTGGGCAAAGCCCACGAGGCCGAAGCCGCCAACACGATCGGGAAACGGTTGGTGACCAGGGTCAATGCCTGGTGGCAACGGCATCTGCGAGACGAGCTACAGCTCGAAAGCGCCCTGGAATTGCAGTTCGAGACGCACTTCACACGCTTTCTGATGCCGACCATTCGTGGCACGGAAGAGGGCAGCAAGAAACGCTATGCCGGCCTGGTCCGCGAGGCGGACGGGAGCGAGCGACTGGTCTTCAAGGGGCTGGAGTCGGTGCGCGCCGACTGGTCGCCGCTGGCCCAGGCTTTCCAGCGCGAACTCTACCGGCGGATCTTCGCCGACGAACCCTATCGCGATTACGTGCGCGAGACCGTGCAGCAGACACTGGCCGGGGAGAACGACGATCAACTGGTGTATCGCAAACGGCTCAGGCGCAAGCTGGAAGACTATCAGCGCAACGTCCCGCCCCACGTGCGCGCGGCGCGCCTGGCCGACGAGTTCAACCGCCAGATGGCGCGCCCGCTCCAGTACCAGAATGGGGGCTGGATTCGTTACCTCATGACAATCGCCGGCCCGGAGCCGTTGGAGAATCGGCGTTCGGCGATCGACTACGAGCACTACATCAGTCGGCAGCTCCAACCGGTTGCCGATGGCATCCTGCCGTTCGTGGGCGACGATTTCGAAAAGATCACCGGTCGACAGCTGGGGCTTTTCTGAATGACCGCGATCGATCTACCCCGGCGCCACTGACGCCACATGCCGATTGACAGCCTCGGGGCGCGGTGCTAAACACGCGCTGCCGGCAATCGTGCCGGTGCTGCGCCAGGCAGCCGGGCACGTGGGTGCGCGGTGCCGGGTGCCCCTCGAGGATTCATGCAAGATGGCATTCCGCCGTATCCTGATGGCGTCTGGTTTGGTCGTGGCGATGGCCGGCTGCGCCTCCAATACCTTCGCGCCCAATTACCAGTCGAACAATACCGATGTCCTGCGGATCGGTGGCGAGCGCCCCGATGCCGCTGCCCCAGCCGTCGGGGATCTCGGCTCGTTCTGCGTCCAGACCACTCAACAATGGAACGATCAGGGCAGGACCCCGGACGGTCAGCGCCTGTGGGTGAAGAGCACGCTGCGCCAGGCGGTGGCGTGTCGCTGAGCCACTGATTCCCCGGTCGCTCTCGATTGGCTGTATCGTGAGTCGCCGATGGCGCCACAGCGCAGGAGGCTCGAACCGTAACGGGTTCGGGCCTTTTTTTTGGCCTATGCTGAGGTCGTGCTCGATCGAATGATCAAGCTCGCCTGGGGTTGCCTGCCGGCGATCTCGTCGCCATCTTCCCAATGTGTAGCCGCCAGGCGAGCGGTCCTGAAACAGGAGGGAAGCGGAT
>NZ_CEXLVS010000390.1:0-2306 GCF_982684285.1 Salinicola sp.
AAACTCTCGATGCCTTCACTGCGAAGCGCCTGACAAACCTCAGCCCCAAAGGTTAAGTTAGGGACATAATGATTGTCCATCACATCAAAATGAATGCCATCGGCACCGGCTTCCTCAGCCAGCAGCGCGGCCTGGACCGGGTCGGGATAGCGGGTACCGCGGGCCTGGCGTAGCGTCGCGACGTGGTCGATGTTGACACCCAACTGAATACGAGTAGCGATCATGAACTCGGGCTCCTTGGAGCGGTGAAAGATAAGAGGGCCCAGGCCGGGGACGCGCTCCCCGTCCCGGCGATGGCGAGAGTCAGGCACGCCCCTGGCGACGGCGCTGACTGAGCCGTTGCATCAGCTCCCGGGAGCGTAGCGGCTGGTTGCCGATCAGCGGCGCCAGTGCCGCTCGGGTCAATGCCTTGCTCAGGCCAGCCAGCCCGGACGCGTCCCAGTCGCCGCGCGCCAGCAGCTTGAGGCTGCGGCCATCCCAACCGGGGTGCTGCGCACCGACGGGCATGAAGCGGCGGCTCTCGGCAACGTAGGTGTAGCGGGTGGAGGGATCGAGCGGGCTGTCGTCCGTCTCGAGAAAGATCGGCTCGGCATCCAGTGCCTCCAGCAGGGTGATCTCGAGGCGCCTGAGGCTGGTGGCGCGTTCGGCCGGCCGGGTCAGTCGCTCGATCGTCCAGGCGTAGATGGCGAAGAGATCGCCCGTCGGCAGCCCGACCGGCAGCGCTCGCGTCAACAGCTCATTGGCGTAGAGCCCACAAAGCAAGCCTTCACCGGCCAGCAACACGGCGCTCTGGGTGGTTTCCATCATCCGCAGGCGTTTGAGATCGCCGTCGCCGATCCAGGTCAGATGCAGTGGCGCAAAAGGTTGCAGCTTGGCGCGGGACTTGCTCCCCGCCCGCTGAACGCCCTGGGCGACGGCGCGGATATGGCCGTGCTCCAGCGTGATGACGTCCACCAGGGCGCTGGTCTCCCGATAGGGCCGCTTGTGCAGCAGATAAGCCGGCTGGGGCGTCATGGCCAATGCCTCTTGAGAGGAGCGCGCAGTTCCCTGCTCGAATCAGTTCGTCGATCGGAAGATCGGATCGTCAATCGAGATGCTCGTCAATCGAGATTGTAGCCAAGGCTCTTCAGCGCCCGGTCATCGTCCGACCAACCCCGCTTGACCTTGACCCACAGGTTGAGCATGACCTTGCTGTCGAAAGCGCGCTCCATCTCCTGGCGCGCCTCGATGCCGATCTTCTTGATCCGCTCCCCCTTGTCGCCGATCAGAATCTTCTTCTGGCCCTGGCGCTCGACCAGCATCAACGCGCTGATGTGGATGACCTTGCCCTCGTCGCGGAACTCCTCGATCTCGACGGTCATCTGGTAGGGCAACTCATCACCCAACTGGCGCATGACCTTCTCGCGCACCAGCTCGGCGGCCAGAAAACGCTGGCTCTTGTCGGTGATCTGGTCGTCCGGGAAATAGTGCACGCCTTCCGGCAACCGCTTGGCGACCTCGCCCTCGAGCTCCGGCACGTTGGTACCGTGTTTGGCCGAGATCGGCAGAATGGCGGCGAACTCGCGCCTGGCGGAGAGCGATTCCAGCCACGGCAGCAACGTCGTCTTATCCTCCAGCCAATCGACCTTGTTGACCGCCAGGATCACCGGCGCCTGCACGTGGGTGAGCTTGTCGAGAACGACCTGGTCCTCGTCCGTCCAGCGCGTGCGATCGACCAGGAACACCACACAGTCGACGTCGCGCAGCGCCTGGGTAGCCGCCTGATTCATGAAGCGGTTGATCGCCTTGTTGCGGTCCCGGGTCTGCAGGTGGATACCCGGGGTATCGACGTAGATGAACTGCGCTTCATCGATCGTCTTGATGCCCATGACCTGATGGCGCGTGGTTTGCGGACGCCGGGAGGTGATGGAGATCTTCTGCCCCAGGATGCGGTTCATCAGCGTCGATTTACCCACGTTGGGACGCCCGACGATAGCGACGAAACCACAGCTCTGTGTCATTGGCGCTTGCCCTTTGATGGTTCGAGTTTGGACAACGCAAGCTCGGCGGCTTGCTGTTCGGCGATCCGCCGGCTGGAGCCTTCGCCCAGCGTCGGCGACTCGTCCAGCATGGAGACGTGGCACTCGACGCTGAAGGTCTGGGCGTGGGCGTAGCCCTCCACCGAGATAACCACGTATCGCGGCAGCGCCTGCGGGCGGCGCCCATGGCCTTGGGAAACCTCGCGCTGGGCGGGCTCCTCAACGCGGAGGGAGGAGAGCTGTCGAAGAGCGGCCTGCACCACGCACCTCGCGCCAAGCGGATCATCT
>NZ_CEXLVS010000391.1:0-2292 GCF_982684285.1 Salinicola sp.
ATCAAGGCGTCGCGACTGACACGCCCTTCTACCTCGGCCCACTCCCGGCCGATATCGACGCTTTCGACGCCATCCACCATCATCAGGGCGGTCGTGACGCGATTGAGGTCTTCCGGCGTCGATACGCCGCTCAGCGTGAGATTGATATGTGACATGCGAGGCTCTCCACAACGGTCTTCCACGACGATTTCAGGCAGACAGCATAGACTAGCATGTCGTTTGCGCGACCTGGCGTTGCAATACCCGGACATCGCCGCCATCTTGAGGCCAGACGCCACACTCAGGTACCCCTCCACGCCGGTACCGACAACCCTTTCACAGGAGGAATCGGATGGACGATTGGCTGGCACATCTCACGGCCCTGGGCGGGCGCCAGTCGGGTGACCGCGACTGGGCCTTTCCGAACGGCGATAACGGTTCCGCCATTGACGGTGAACATCTGGTACCGCTGACCCACCTGAGCATCCTCGAGTGCGACGGCCCCGACGCGGCTCGCTTCCTGCAGGGCCAGACGAGCGCCAACGTCGAACATGCGGATGGCGACTTCGCGCCCTTGACAGCCTTCTGCACGCCGAAGGGGCGCATGATCGCCAATGCCGAAGTGCTCAGGGTATCCGCCGAACGCTACTGGCTGCTGCTGCACGCCTCTCTGGCCGCTTCGCTGGCGACCCAGCTTGGGAAATACGCCCCTTTCTACAAGGTGAAGCTGAGCCATCGCGAGGACCTGGCCCTGATCGGCATGATCGGGAGCCCGGCGTCGTGGGCGAGCGCGGCCGGCGTGACCGACCTGCCCCGTCTCGACTGGCACATGACCCAGCAAGACGGCACCGTTGCCCTGCGTCAGCCCGCCGATCGACCCCGCGTGATGCTGATCCTGCCGGCGTCCGAGGCCGCGGCAAGGTGGGAGTCGTTGAGCCGCTCTGCCGGCGTCGCGGATACGGCCCTGTGGCGGCGTGCGGATATCGATGCCGGCATCGCCTGGCTCACCGCCGATCACAGCGACGCCTTCCTGCCGCAGATGATCAACTGGGAAGCCTTGGGCGGCATCAGCTTTCGCAAGGGCTGCTACACCGGACAGGAAGTAGTGGCGCGGGCGCATTTCCGGGGTCAGGTCAAACGGCGCCTGCGGATCGCCTCCGTCGAAGGCACCTCGCCTCCCGCTATCGGCGATGAGATCCGCAATGCCGAGGCCAAGCGCGTGGGCGAGATATTCCAGGCGGTGAACGGCGACACTCCAGAGGAGTGCCCCGCCCTGGCCGTGCTCAACACCAGCCAGGACGAGGAGTCGGAACTGTTCGTCGGCGGGCGCAGACTGGTGCTGCGCGATCTGCCCTATCCGCTCGAACGTCTCGATCCCGAGTCCGTCGTCGACGGGAACGTGACCGCCTGACGACCTCGGCGTCCACTCAGGTCGACGCCACTTCCAGCCGGAAGAGCCGGTGGGTATTGTCCCAGGCGCTGGCAGCGACCGAGCCGGGATCCTGGCCCCGCAACAGCGCGACACGAGCCAGGGTCTCGTCGAGATGGGCGGGCTCGTTGCGCTGCCCCTGGCGCCCGGCTAGCGGCATGTCGGGGCTGTCGGTCTCGAGCACGAAGCCGTCGTCGGGAATTGCCCGCACCGCCCGGTGCAGGCGTTTGGCGCGCTCGTAGGTGGTCGCGCCGCCCAAGCCGAGCAGATAGCCGAGATCAAGGAAACGCCGGGCCTGTTGCGGGCTGCCGCCGAAGGCGTGAATCAATCCACGCGCCGGGAGATCGAGCTGTTTCAGTCGCTTGGCCACCTGATCGTCGGCGTGGACGCAATGGATGATGACCGGGAGTCGATACCGTTTCGCCAGTTGGAGCTGGGCCTCGAACAGCTCCCACTGACGCTCCAGCGTCGCCCCGAATCTCGCGTCGATCCCGCACTCGCCGATGCCGACGAGCCGGTCACCATGCGACACGGCCTGCTCCAGCGCTTCCAGGTCACCAGCGCCATGTCGAGCGATGAAATAGGGGTGCAGGCCCAGGGCCACGACCACGTCGGCGCGCTTCCCCAGGGTCAGCACCGCCTTCCAGCGCTCGCGCGTCGTTCCCGGCACCATGAAACGCGAAACGCCGACCGCGTGGGCTCGTTGGAAAACGGCTTCGCGATCGGCGTCGAAACTGTCGAAATCGAGGTGACAGTGGGCGTCGAACAGCATGGCTCAGGTCGCGGCTGTCCCTTGCGGCTCGAGGTCCGACACCGGCAGGTCGGCCGTGCAGTGGCCGCACTTGGTGGCCTTGACCGGAATCGTCATGAAGCAGTGCGGGCAG
>NZ_CEXLVS010000392.1:0-2256 GCF_982684285.1 Salinicola sp.
CTCGGGGATCTGCGCCAGCGACTGGCGGATCGGGGCGACGGCCGCTTCGATCTCTTGCTTGTAGCGTTCGGCGTTGTTGCGGTAAGTCTCGGCGTTGTCCGGATCGTACTTGATGAAGGCGTCGCGGATATTGTCGACGTAGATCAGCGCATTGCTCGGCGACATCCAGGCGTGGGGGTTGGGTTTACCGTCATACGGGCCGGAGGTGATGCCGATGGGCTCGACGCCCTCGGAGGCGATCACGCTGGGTACGTTGTCCAGATGCTGGAAGAACTTCTCGAACCAGCGCTCCAGGTCGAGGCCATTCCAGATGATCAGGTCGGCACCCTGGGCGCGCATGATGTCACCCGGCGTCGGCGAGTAGTTGTGGATCTCCGCGCCCGGCTTGGTGATCGACTCCACCGTGGCGGCATCGCCGGCCACGTTCTGGGCCATGTCCGCGATCACCGTGAAGGTGGTCACGGCCTTGAACTTCTGCTGCGCGGCTTCATTCGCGCCGGCGGGCAGGGCAAGCGCCAACATTGCGATGGCCATCAAGCACATCAGGGGCGAACGTCGACAGACAATCCCGGGCATGAGCGGCTCCGATCGAGTGGAGGTTGGCCAGGGCATCGCGCTCGCCGTTCGAAGGCTTTCGAGCGCAAAACGTTAGCATGATTTCTTTCTTTACCCTGGTTAAACAGTGTTCCTTTGGTTTCGATTTATAGCATTGGTTGATTCAGCTGTGAAGAGGGATGCGATGTCATTCGAAAAGGGAAAGGTTCGACGCGGGGATCGGCAAGGAGGCGGGAGCGGGGCGGATCCGCTGGCGTTGGGCTCAAAGTTGCGCCAGCAGCCGTCGACAATCCCGATGGTGCCAGTCGGTGAGGTTCGGCCAGCGGTTTTCCGCGACGTTGACCAGGATCGTGCGCGCACCGGCGGCGCGACCGCACTCGAGATCCATCGGGCTGTCGCCGACCATGACCACTGCCGAGGGTTCGACCCGCCAGCGATGGATGAAATGGTCGAGGCCGCCGGGATGCGGCTTGGGCGGCGCCTCGTTGCGTCCGAGAACCTCATCGGGAGCGAAGCAGCCGTCGAGGCCGATGGCTTCCAGGGTGATATGCGCCAGCTCCTTGGCATTGCGGGTCAGGATACCCAGACGACAGCCGCGCTCGCAGAGGGCCTGAACCAGCTCGACCGCGCCGGCTGCCGCGGTCGAGCGCAACGCCAGTTCCCGCTCGTGCTCGAGCAGCCAGGCGTGCTTGGCATCGCGCTCGGCGGTGGGCAGCGTCTCCAGGTGATGCAGGATATCGGCGCCGTCCGGAATCTCCAGCTCACGCCGGATCGCCGGGAAATCGTGCACGCCGAGGGTGAGCGTGCCATCCATGTCGAAGACCCAGTGGGTCAAGCTCGCGAGGCTAGCGGTGGGCATGAAAGGGACCAAGGCCGAGACAATATCTCATCCTACCTGTCTGGGCGGGCGATACCAGATTCGAACGCGAAACCGGCACCGGGCCGCTCAGCGCGTCTCCCGCTCCCGAAACATCTCCACCACGCGCTGCTGGGCGATGCCGATGTGGTAGTCGATCGCGGCCTCGCAGGCGTTCGCATCTCGTGTCCGCAGGGCGTCCATGACGGGTTGGTGGCTCTCCGCGACCTGGGCGGGGTCGTCGTAGAGCTGGCCGATCAGCAGGATGCAGAAGCGCATCTCGTGACACAGCTCGTCGAAAACGCGCACCAGCCGCTGGTTGCCGCTGAACTGGCACAGCATGCGATGAAAGGCGACGTCTTCCTCGATCTGCTGGAGCGCCGTGCCGTCGTTGGCGACCCGGCGCATGGTCTCGAGCTGGGCGTCGAGCGCCGCCTCCATCTCGGCCGTCAGCTTGCCGGCGAGCAGGCGGACGGCATGGCGCTCCAGGCACAGGCGCAGGTCGTAGACATCGTCGAGTTCAGCGGCGTTGAAGGTGCGAACGAAGAAGCCGCGCCGGGGTTGGGAGACCAGCATGCCACGGCTCTCGAGCAGGCGTGCCGCTTCCCGCACCGGGGCGCGGCTGACGCCGAAGTCCCGTGCCAGCTGCGCTTCGGCCAGATGCACGCCCGGCGCGAAGTCCCCCTTGAGCAGGGCCTCGGTCAGCATGTCGGCGATCTGGTTGACCAGGTCGCGCTGCTGGATCGTGGCGAATCCACTTGTGGTCGTGGTCATGGCGTCTCGTTCTGCTCGGTTTCCGGTCGTCGCACTATCGCTCAAATTGCCATTAGGGTCGACTGTCGAGT
>NZ_CEXLVS010000393.1:0-2251 GCF_982684285.1 Salinicola sp.
CGAACTCGCTGCAGGGTCTCGCGTGTCCGCCAATCAGCCCCGGTGCCCCACTTTCGAGCCGCGTCGCCTCTCGCCGCGATCCCGCGTTCGTCCCGGAGGAAACGAGCGGGGCGTCACCCTGATCGAATCGTTGATCGCGCTGCTCGTGCTGAGCATCGCTCTGCTTGGCGTGGGTGCGCTGCAACTGATGACCCAGCGGGAGGAGGTCGAGGCCCGCTGGCGCTCGGCGGCAGTCGCCATGAGCGGCAACCTGATCGAGCAGTTGAGAACGGACCGGGTGGCGTCGGAGGGAGTGGGGATCAGCGATGGCGCCCCCGCCGGTTGCTCGAGCCCCAATCAGTGGCTGTGCGACCTGATCACGGCCTGGTTAACGTCGCTGCGCGACCAGCTCCCCCATGCCTCAGCGCAGCTGAAGATCCTGAAGCTGGACGACAACCTGCTGAAAGCCGAACTCGCCATCGTCTGGCGTCGACTCCCCGACGGCGACCCTCATGCGACCTGCCGCCCGCAGGATGCCGACGCCTCGGGAATGGCCGATGGCGGCTGCCTGCGGGTGGAGACGGTATTGTGAGTCGCCGCGCCCCGGCATTTCCCCCGGCCCGCCAGCGTGGCGTCACGCTGGTCGAACTGATGGTCGCGATGTTGATCGGCCTGATGCTGGTGCTCATGGTGACCAGCTACACCCTATCCAGCCGCAGAAGCTATCAGACCTCGGTGGCCAACGAAGACGTGCAGGATGCCCGTCGGTTCGCGCTGAGCGTGGTGCAGCAGCAGGTCTGGCTCTCCGGCTACAGCGATCGCTGGGAGGACCTGAGCCTGCTGTTCCCCGGTTTTACGCCAGCGGAAGATAACCAGATGCCCTCCTTTGCCGCCGGCCAGCTGGTCGCCGCCGACGAGGATGGCGAAATATGGGTTCGTTATCGTGCCGCCGGACTGAGCGGCCAGCCGCTGCCGCATTGCGACGGTACGTCTTTCCCTTCCGCTGACGGCAGCGACACCGATTCGATCGCCATTGCCAGGCTTTATCTCGACGACCACACGCTGCGTTGTCGGGTTTCGTTCTCCGCCGGTGAGAGGCGTCGTTCGCTGCCTCTGCTCAACGACGTGGAGGCGATGCGTTGGGAGTATCTCGATGACTCCAATACCTTCCAGCCGCGGGAACACGCCAACTGGACCACGGTCAGGGCGGTCAGACTGGCGTTGATCCTGGCATCGGCGGAGTCTACCGGCGAGCGCTACGTACAGAGTTTCGCATGGGGAGGCAAAACCGTCAGTTTCGAGGACGGGCGCGCGCGCACGCGCCTGGAGACGACCATCGCCCTTCGCAACCTTCCGGAAACCGTCCGGTGATGCCTGCCAATCAACGGGGGGCCGCGCTGCTGGTGACCCTCGTGATGGTGGCGTTGGTGTCGATGCTGGCACTCGCCATCAGCGACTCGACCCGTGTGCAGCAGCAGCTCTCGGCGAACGAGGCGGCACGACAGATGGCGTTCCAGGCCGCCGAGGCCGGGTTGCGCTCTGCCGAACTCGCCATCGATGGCAGCGGGGATCTGGGACTGTTCTGCAACGCGGGAGGGGAGCGCTACAACATCACGACGCGGGACGGCCTCGATAATGACGCTCACTGGCAATCATTGGAGAGGGCAGGAGCCGTTGCCGACTTCACGCTCTATAGCAGCGCCAGCGGCGATTTCATGCCCGCACCGCGCTACATGATCGGTTGCATTGCGCCGTCGCTGGTGGATGGCTATCAGGAGGTGGATCCCGCGGTCAAGGGACAGGCGGAAGAAGCTACCGAGCAGCGTTACTTCTTCCGGGTGTTCAGTGTCGGATTCGGGCCGGGCGGTCGTGCCGTGCAGCGCCTGGAGGCTCGCTATGTCTATTAAGGGCTGGGCGCTGGGCGGCTTGCTGTTGATGGGCGCGAATCAGGGGTGGGCGGCGGACGATGTGCCGCATTACCCGCCACTGAGCGCGCAAGCCGAGACATCACCACGCAGCATGCTGGTGCTTTCCAACGATCACAACTGGTATTCGAAAGCCTACACCGACTGGTCCGATCTCGATGGCGACGGAGCGATCGACTCCACCTACCGCCCTGACATCGAATACTACGGCTATTTCGATAGCCGGGGCTGCTACGACTATGACAGCCATCTGGACGGTGGGGCATTCAGGCGTATCGGTAATACTGGGAACGGGAACGGGAACGGGAACGGGAACGGGAACGGGAACGGGAACGGGAACGGGAACG
>NZ_CEXLVS010000394.1:0-2242 GCF_982684285.1 Salinicola sp.
ACCGAGATGGGCGTAGTGACGCAGTTCGCCCTTTTCGCGCCGGACGATGTGCATCATCTTGGCGTGGGTCTTGTAGGCCATCACACCGTAGATGACGATGGCGCCCGCCTCCTGCAGTCGGGAGGCCAGCGCCAGGTTGTCGGCCTCGTCGAAGCGCGCCCGCAGTTCGATGACCACGGTCACTTCCTTGCCGCCGCGGGCCGCTTCCACCAGCGCGCCGACGATCGCGGAGTCGGCGCCGGTGCGATAGAGCGTCTGCTTGATCGCCATGACGTCGGGGTCGCGCGCGGCCTGGCGCAGCAGATCCTCCACCGGGGTGAACGACTGAAATGGATGGTGCAGCAGAATGTCGCCCTGGCGAATGGCGGAGAACAGGTTGACGTCGCCGCGCAACGGCTTGGGCAGGCCGGGGGTGAACGGCCGATAGCGCAGGTCGGGTCGCTGGACGTCGCCAAGAACCGCCATCATGCGGGTCAGGTTGACCGGGCCGTTGACCCGATAGAGATCCTCCTCGCCAAGCTCGAACTGCTTGAGCAGGAAATCGATCAGGCTATCGGGGCAGTTGTCGGCCACCTCGAGACGCACGCCACTGCCGTAGCGCCTGGCCAGCAGCTCGCCCCGAAGCGCGGAGGCCAGGTCCGAGACCTCTTCCGGATCGACCGACAGGTCGGCGTTGCGGGTCAGGCGGAACTGGTAGCAGCCCTCCACCTCCATGCCGGGGAATACCTCGTGGGCGTGGGCGTGGATCATCGATGACAGGAACACGTAATCGGTGAAACCCGCTTCGCACAGCGCTTCCGGCAGCCGGATCAGCCGCGGCAGCGAGCGCGGCGCCGGGAGAATCGCCATGCCGCCCTCGCGGCCGAAGGCATCGGTCCCTTCGAGCTCGACGATGAAGTTGAGGCTCTTGTTGACCAGACGGGGGTAGGGGTGCGAGGGATCCAGCCCGATCGGGCTGATGACCGGGGCGATCTCCTCCTCGAAGTAGTCGGCGACCCAGGCCGCCTGCTCGGGCGTCCACTGGGCACGGCGCCGGAAGCGGATCTTCTGCTCTTCCAGGGCCGGCACGAGGACGTCGTTGAGAATGCGGTACTGACGCTCCACCTGCTCGTGGCCGATGCGCGAGACCTCGCTCAGCACACGGGCCGGCGTCATGCCGTCGGCACCGGTCTCTTCATGAAACGAGGCCAACTGGTGCTTGAGGCCGGCGACCCGGATCTCGAAGAATTCGTCGAGATTGGAGGAGACGATCAGCAGGAACATCAACCGGTCGAGAAGCGGATGCGAGGCATCCAGCGACTGTTCGAGCACACGGATGTTGAACTGGAGGTGCGACAACTCGCGATTGAAGTAGAGCGCGGCGTCGTCGAGATCCGCCTGCGAGGAGGGCGCCTCCTTGGCATGGATCCCCTTGCGCGTGCGATTGACGCGCAAGGGCGGTGGCGGCGTCTCTTCACCGGTGGCCGGCAAGGGGAGATCGACCGGGCTGTTGGGCGTGTCCGTCGTGCCAGAATCCGTCATCAGAAGTCTCCGGTACCGGGGCCGACACGCCCGCGGCCCTCAGGTGTTGAGCAGTTGCGCGGCGCGTTTGGCGAAGTAGGTCAGGATGCCATCGGCCCCGGCGCGCTTGAAGCAGGTCAGTGATTCCAGAATCACGCTATCCGCATCCAGCCAGCCTTTCTCGAAGGCGGCCATGTGCATGGCATACTCGCCGCTGACCTGGTAGGCGAAGGTCGGGACGCCGAACGACTCCTTCACCCGCTGGATGACGTCCAGGTAGGGCATGCCGGGTTTGACCATGACCATGTCGGCGCCCTCCTGGATGTCCAGAGCGGTCTCGTGGAGCGCCTCGTCGGTGTTGGCCGGGTCCATCTGGTAGCTGAACTTGTCGGCCCGGCCCAGGTTGCCGCTGGAGCCGATGGCATCGCGGAACGGTCCGTAGTACTTCGAGGCGTACTTGGCCGAGTAGGCCATGATCTGGGTCTCGTGGAGCCCTTCGCGCTCGAAGGTGGCGCGAATCTCGCCGATACGGCCATCCATCATGTCGGACGGCGAGATCACGTCGGCGCCGGCCTCGGCGTGGGAGAGCGCCTGCTTGATCAGTGCCTCGATGGTGCGATCGTTGAGCAGGTAGCCGTTCTCGTCCGGCACGCCATCCTGGCCGTGGGTGGTGTAGGGGTCGAGCGCCACGTCGGTGATGATGCCGAGGGTGCCGGGGACGACGAGTTCACCCATGGCGACG
>NZ_CEXLVS010000395.1:0-2228 GCF_982684285.1 Salinicola sp.
GCGACATCTGCTGGACGGCCCCGACGTTCACCTGCTGGCGGCTTTCGTCGGCGACATGGTCGTCGGCATCTGCGTGGTGCAGCAGGAGGGGGGCTTCGACGCCGAACTGGCCAACGCCATTTACCATGGGCAGCGGCGTCCGCGGGGTCATCTGCTGGCGCAGTCGCTGGCCACCCACGGCGGCTTTGAGGCGGCGGCGCTCGCGCGTTGGTGGCGCATCATGCGGATCGCCGTTCACCCGCTGGCCAGGCGCGAGGGAACCGGCTCGGCGATGATCGAGCGGGTCGCCACGGCGGCACGGGAGCGCGCTGTCGATCAGCTGGGCGTGAGCTTCGGTGCTGAGCCGTCGTTGACCCGCTTCTGGCGTCGGCAGGGGTTTCGCTCGCTGCGGATCGGGCTGACCCGGGAGGCGTCCAGCGGCGAACCGGCGCAGATGATGGCTCTGGCGCTGACGGACGAATCGGCGCGGCTCCTCGACCGGATGCATGACGATTTCGTGCGCCATCTGCCGGATCTGCTGGCAGCCGAACTGCGGGACATCGACGCCCCCGTCGTGGCGGCCTGGCTGCACGAGGGGGCAGCGCCGGCCCTGCCCGCCGATCTTCACCAGCGGCTGGCCTGGTTCGCTGCCGGTGGCGGCGAGCTGGCACCGGTCCGGCCCTGGTTGCGGGAGGCCTGGCTCGGCTGGTGGCGGCAGCAGCCGTTGGCCGCGGTCGAGCGCTCGCTGGCGTGCGAGGAGAGCGGGTCCCAGACGCCTGGCGACCTGACGCGATCGGCGCGGGTGGCCGTCCCGGCGCTGTTCCAGTATCGCGACGAGGCGCTGGTGCGGCAGGGACGGCGCGAACGCCTGGCGACCGCACGCGAGCTGGCGGCGGACTTGCTGGCGTGGCACCACGACCGTCGCGCTGCCGACGGCGCCGCACCGGTGCCTGGCTGAGGGGCGCGAGCATTCGGCACATATGGTCAAGCCGCAGTCAGGCGAGTAAGGTATTCGCACCTCAAAACGAGCGGCGGTCCGCTGGCGGCTCGGGTTTCATTCATCACTCTTTCGACACCCGTTGCGGCGAGCTGCTCGCCGCGCGACGAGGCTGGAATCGACCATGAACGATCATCTACTGCAACTCTCCCCCGAGCCCGTGTGGCGTCATTTTCGTACGCTCTGCAATACGCCGCGCTCCTCTGGCCACGAAGCGAAGTTGATCGACATCCTGCAGCGCTGGGCCGACGACAACGGCTTGACCCACGATCGCGACAGCTACGGCAACCTGCGGATCCGCAAGGCGGCGAGCCCGGGCTGCGAGGCGGTGCCCGGGGTGATTCTGCAGGGCCATCTCGACATGGTCACGCAGGCCAACAGCGACCACCCCCACGATTTCCTCAACGACCCGCTCGACACCTATGTCGAGGATGGCTGGCTCCACGCCCGCGGTACCACGCTGGGTGCCGACAACGGTCTCGGTGTCGCGGCGGCGCTGGCGATTCTCGAGGCGGACGACATCGACCACGGCCCGATCGAGGCGCTGTTCACGCTGGAGGAGGAGACCTCGTTGCAGGGCGCGCTGTCGCTGGACGAGAACTGGCTGGAGGGGCGCTACCTGCTCAACCTCGACTCCGAGGATCGCGGCGAAGTCTATATCGGCTGCGCCGGCGGTGCCGATGTCGTGGTCGACGCCGACTTGCCGATGCGCGGCTGCGACGAGGAGGAGGTGATGCGTCGTATCTCCCTGACCGGCCTGGTCGGCGGGCACTCCGGCGCCGATATCCACAAGGAGCGGGGCAACGCCAACCAGTTGCTGGTGAGGGCGCTGCGAGGACTGGGCGAGTTCGAGATTCGGCTGGTGGACTACCAGGGGGGCACGCTGCGCAATGCGCTGCCTCGTGAGGCCTTCGCCACCATCGTGGTGGACGAACATCATCTGCCGGCGGTGGAGCAGGCGCTCGCCGACCTGCAGGCGCTCTACCGCGAGGAGCTGGCCGGCGTCGACGACGACGTGACGCTCTCGCTGTCGCCGGCGGCGGTCTCCTGCGAGGACGTAGACGCGCTGACCGACACCGCCACCCAGTTGCTGGTTTCCGCCCTCCACGCCGCGCCTTACGGTGTCGAGCGCATGAGCGTCGAGGTGCCGGGCGTGGTGGAGACCTCCAACAACCTGGGGGTGGTATCGCTGGAGAAGGGGCGCTTCCATCTCTGCGCGCTGGTGCGATCGCTGCGAGACAGCGCGACACGC
>NZ_CEXLVS010000396.1:0-2225 GCF_982684285.1 Salinicola sp.
GCGACCTCCGGCGTGACAGGCCGGCATTCTAACCAACTGAACTACCGGTCCGCATTTTCCAACTGCGACTTGCAACACGTGAACCCGAGCACTACGAAAACGCAGTGGTGGGTGGTACAGGGTTCGAACCTGTGACCCCCAGCTTGTAAGGCTGGTGCTCTCCCAGCTGAGCTAACCACCCGTGGTCACGTGGCGCTGCATTCTACCTGTGACCGGTTGAAAGTCAACAGCTTTTCACCCCGCCTTTCTCCATCCGGATCATCCACTTGCGCCAAGCCGCCGCACCACGTGGCCGGCAGCTTCGTCGATCAATGTCGACTGCGTGTGCGCAAGGCGTTTGGGCACCTGCCAGTCATGGTCTCCGCCGTCCATGAAGTGGCACTCGACCTGCACCGGCAGCTCGTACCCTGCGACCTCGTCACGTCGCCCGAACGGATCGCGGGTTCCCTGAAAAAGCACTATCGGGCAGCGGATCTCCGGCCAGTGATCGAGCCGCAAGCGGGTGGGCTTGCCGGGGGGATGGAACGGGTAACCGAACAGGACCAGCCCCGCCAGGTCGACCCGGGTCGCCAGCAGGCTAGCGACCCGGCCACCCATCGACTTCCCGCCGAACCACAGCGGCGTGTTCTCATCCAGTTCCGTCAGTATCCGACGCCACTCATCGAGCTCGTCCATCAACGTCTCGACCCTGGGTGGAGGCCGGCGCCTGCCACTCCGATGCACGGCGGTCATGTAACCGAACTCCCCCGCCACGACCTGGATACCGCGCGCGGCCAGCCGCCGACGCAGCCGAGCCAGGAACTCGGAATCATGGCCCGCGCCCGCACCGTGACAGAGGACGAGGCGCGCGGACGTCGGCGCGCTCCCCTCCACCGCGAATCCGCCCAGGGCGATCTCATGGCGCGAGCCATCGCCCGTCGCCAGCGCCTTGCGCAGCCTTTCGCTATCCTGAGTCGGCACTGTCACCGTAGCGGCCCCCGTCTTGACCTATCGGATAAAAACGCGCCACCCCGGCTGCTGGCCGACGATGGCGCTGCCGGCACTCCCATCGGATGGCTTTTGTGCGTAGGATGACAAAACCTGATCGATCGGTCAGGTTCGATCGAACCAACGACAATAACCAGGACGAACCATGACGCTCAACGTTCTCGTCATCGGCGCCGGCATGGGTGGACTCACCGCAGCGCTGGCCCTGCAGAAATCAGGACATCGGGTCCAGGTGGTCGACCGGGTCCCCGAGCTGCGCCCGGTAGGCGCCGCCATCTCGGTCTGGTCCAACGGCGTCAAGATACTCAAGGCCCTGGGGGTGGGTGACGCCATCGAGCAGGCCAGCGGCCGCATGGACGCCATGGCCTATCACGACCAGGACGGCACCCCACTGACCCGGTTCAGCCTTCGGCCGCTCTACGATGACGTCGGGCAGCGCGCCTGTCCCATCGCCAGAGCGACGTTGCAGCAGGTACTGCTGGACGCCGTCGGCCAGGCCAACGTCACGCTCGGCCTGGCTTGCGTCGGCTACCAGGTGAACGACGACGGCGTCACCGCCGAATTCGCCGATGGCTCGACGCGCCGGGCAGACCTGATCGTGATCGCCGACGGCACGCACTCCAGGCTGCGGGAACGGGCGCTCGGTCGTGCCGTGGCGCGTCGCTACTGCGGCTACGTCAACTGGAACGTGCGGGTCGCCGCCACCCCCGATCTCGCCCCGCTCAACCAGTGGGTGCAGTATGTCGGCAATCACCAGCGCGTCTCGATGATGCCGATGAGCGGCGACCCCGCTACCCCGGAATTCTACTGCTTCTTCGACGTCCCCTTGCCGATCGACACGCCAAGCGACCCCGCCCGCTATCGCGACGAGCTCGGCGAGATAAAGGCGAAAACCGACAAGGACGGCAAGGTCAGCATCACCTGGCCGGAAGCGGGCATGTACTGGATGGAAGCCGAGCTGACCACCGACAAGGGCGTCAGCAAGCCGGCTACTGCGCGCCGCGCCAGCTACAGCGCAACGCTGGAAGTGCTGGCGCAGTGAGGAGCGGGCAGCGCTGAACCGAACCGGCGGGCGCCCTGCCGGTACCTCGCCAGGCCTGCGCCCGGAAACCGGCCGGGCCTTCCTGCCTTCGCTGGAGCCCCACCTTGCCATCGCCTCTGGCCACGCGCCCGCACCCTTGCCTGTTCCTGTTCGCCTGCCTGGCGCTCGCCGCGGCGCTGCTGCATTGGCAGCCGCC
>NZ_CEXLVS010000397.1:0-2206 GCF_982684285.1 Salinicola sp.
ATCCCCCTCTGCATTGAGCACGTCACGCAACACCCGGATCAGCCGTGTCAGCCAGAACACACGAACGAAGAGGCCGTCGGGCAGACGCACCTCGGTGTCGTCACCATGACTGCCCACCAGTTCTCCCAACAGCGAGATGTCGCTCGGCATCACCGGATCGATGTTGCCCTCGAGACCGGCGAGCAGTTGCCAGACGAGCTGAGCACGACGGCTGGGTGCGCCCTCGAGGGGACCGAGTTCGTAACCGATACCGTCACGCGCATTGAGGCGAATGACCTCGCTGGATCCGCTGGCCTCGACACCGGCCCAGCTGGCCAGCACCTGGACCACCTCACCGATCTGCATGCGCAGATCCTGGGCGTTGCGACGCCAGGCCGGCACATGCCAGAGATCCGTGATCGGGGCGACACGGCCACCGTCCTGCAGCGGTACGCTCTTGAGTGCCGCTGCCTCGAAGTCGATGGCCTCCTCGCCGTGTTCCTTCGCCTGCCAGTGACGCAGCTGGCGATGGCCTTCGGTCTCGTGGTGGGGAGAGAGGGTCAGATCGGCGGCGATGGTCGCCTGTTCCTCGGCAGAGCGCGTCGGCTGCGGAGTGTGCTCCTGGAGCAGACCATCGGTGTCCAGTAGCCCGCCGGCGTTGTCGTTCCAGTCGTCATCGAAACTGCCGCCCTGTGGAGCTACCGGTGTTCGCTGAGTCTGAGCCTCGAGTTCGGCGTTGCGCTGCTCAAGTTGCTCGAGCTTGGCGCGCATCTGTTTCATGGCGACCGACTCGCCCACCCCGCCCGTATCCGGAACACCGCGCCCCGTCGACGGTTCCGGCGCGGGATCGAGGTCGCTTTGGCCATCGCCGAAGGTCAGATCATCGGGGTCGAGTTCACCGTCGCCGCCGGTGGGTTCGCTACCGCCTCGAGAGGTTTTGGCGGTCGATGGCAGAGAGGAAGGATCCGACGACTTGCCGGACGACGAGCCACCCGGAGAAGTATCCGGTTTTGGCGGATAAAGGTGACGCTCCTGGGGATGACGCAGGCGTTCCAGTTCACTATCGACAGTGGTCCAGATATCCGCGCGCTCCTCGTCCGTTGCCGCCCGGGCATACTTGCGCACGGTGAACCAGTTCTTCCACGCCATGTCGATCGGGTTGAAGTGCAGCCCGGTGTGCTCGTTGAGCATGCCCTTCAAGCGATCTTCGACGATGTTCCAGCGAAACTCGGTCTGCCCCTCGTGATCGAGCTGGGCCATCTCCTCATGCCATGCCAGCGCGAAATCGCCGTCGACGACATTGTTAGCCCAGCGCTCACCCTCGCCCAGGCCATCGGCGTGCTCGATCCAGTAGTCGGCACAGCGGGTCCAGCACTCGTCACAGAACTGGCGATAGGCGATCAGCTTCACTATCTGTGGACGGCCCATGCCGGCATCCAGTGATAACGGTAGCGTTGGAAGGAAGTGCTCGATGGTGTAGAGCATTCGACTTATATGGCTTTGGTCGATGGCATAACCCAATGCTCGCAGTCGCTTGGTCAGCTCACGCTGGGAGATGGTCTCGCCGGCGTCCTCCTCGATCATGCGCTTGGCCTCGAAGATCCCGCGCGCGCGCTCGATCCAGCTCAGTTGCCCCCGGTTGTCGTTCTCGGCCAGATGGCCGGCGAGCACGTTGATCTCGCCCTGCCACGGAATGAAGTGGCAGTCCTGGTGATAGAAGGACTGATCGCCCGTCTCCTGATACAGCTCATTGAGAATCGTCAGGCGAGTGTTGCCCCCATCGGAGATCATGTAGCGGTCATCGCCGGGTCGCTGCGTGACGGTCAACTTCTGCTTGAGCCCGACCGCCTTGATCGACGCCTTGATCTCATCGAACTTGGGGTTGTGATGGGTTCTGGGGTTGCGGTCGTAGGGACGCAGCTGATCCAGCGTAAGCGACATCGCCTGTTCGCGGGTCGGTGCTGGCAGCCGATCGGTGGGCTGGCTCCTGAGCGTCGGCCCCGGCTGGTTCAGCTTGGCCGTGATCTGATCGGGGGTAACGGATGGTTTACTCATGAGGTCCACTCCGGCTGCCGCGAGGCGCAGCCATCAGAATCGAAAAAATGGTTCAACTGCTGGTTGAGACGACCGATGCTCTGGGTCAACCCGTGCAAGCTCAGGTCGCTGCGCGTCTGCGGCGGATGCTGCTGGCAAAGCGCCTGCAGGCCACGACGCAGATCGAGCAGGT
>NZ_CEXLVS010000398.1:0-2201 GCF_982684285.1 Salinicola sp.
GTTGGATGTCGGTCGGGGCACGACGGCCGCCACCGGTTCCGGCGAGGATCGATCCAGATACTGCGAGAGGGCGAAGCCGGCGATCAGGCCGGCGATGGCCCACAGCCAGCCAGGGATGCCGCTTAGACCGCCGCCACTGCTCGAGGCGCGCGGACGGGACTTGGTGGTCGCGCCCTTGGGTGAAGGGCGAGAAGAGGACGAGCGACTGCTCTGAGCGGGGCGGCGTGCCATGGTTTACATCTCCTCCGGGGCGCTGACGCCGAGCAGCGCCAATCCATTGCCGATGACCTGGCGTGTCGCCAGACCCAGTGCCAGCCGCGCATTGCGCAGCTCGGCATCGTCGACCATGACTTTCTGGGCGTTGTAGCAGGTGTGGAAATCGCTGGCGAGTTCGGTCAGATACTGCGCGATCTGATGCGGTTCGCGGGCGCGGGCTGCGCGTTCGACGATATCGGGATAGCGCGCCAGCCGATTCATCAGCGCCTTCTCCTGTGCGGCATCGAGGCGCTCCAGGTTGGCCATAGCGATGGCATGGTCGAAGGCGAGGCCGTCGCTTTCGGCCTTGCGCAGCACGCTGCAGACTCGGGCGTGGGCGTACTGGATGTAGTAGACCGGGTTGTCGTTGGTCTGCGAACGCGCCAGGTCGATGTCGAAGGTGAGCTGGGAGTCGGCGCGACGGGCGGCGAGAAAATAGCGAGTGGCATCGCGGCCGACCTCGTCGATCAAATCGCGCAGCGTGACGTAGCTGCCGGCGCGCTTGGAAAGCTTGACCTCGACCCCGGAGCGGGTCACCAGCACCATCTGGTGCAGCACGTAGTCCGGCCAGCCCTGCGGAATGCCCACTTCCAGCGCCTGCAGGCCGGCGCGCACGCGGGTGACGGTGGAGTGGTGGTCGGCACCCTGCTCGTCGATCACGGTGGTGAAACCGCGCTGCCACTTGTTGTAGTGGTAAGCGACGTCGGGCACGAAATAGGTGTAGTCGCCGTCGCGCTTGCGCATCACCCGGTCCTTGTCGTCACCGAAATCGGTGGTGCGCAGCCACAGGGCGCCGTCCGCTTCATAGGTGTGACCCCCGGCAACCAGCGCCTCGACCGTCTCCTCGACCCGGCCCTCGGCGTAGAGCGAGGACTCCAGGAAATAGACGTCGAACTCGACCCCGAATGCCTTGAGGTCCAGGTCCTGCTCGCGGCGCAGATAGGCGACCGCGAAAGCGCGAATGGCGTCGTCGTCCTGCGGGTCGGCCTTGGCGGTGACCTCGCGGTCATCGGCGGTCACGGTTTCGCCGGCCAGGTAGGCCTGGGCGACGTCGGCGATATAGTCGCCGCGATAGCCATCCTCGGGCCACTCCTCGTCATCGGGACCGAGTCCCAGGGCGCGGGCGCGAACCGAGCGCATCAGGTTGTTGATCTGTGCGCCGGCGTCGTTGTAATAGAACTCGCGGGTGACGTCGAAGCCGGTCGCCTCCAACAAGCGGCAGAGACAGTCGCCGATGGCGGCGCCACGGCCATGGCCGACGTGCAGCGGCCCGGTCGGGTTGGCGGAGACGAACTCGACCTGCACCTTCTCTCCCGCGCCGATCAGGCTGCGGCCGAAGGTGTCGCCGGCATCCAGGATCTGGCTGACGATGTCCGCGATCGCATCGGTCGCGGCGAAGAAATTGATGAATCCGGGGCCGGCGATCTCGGTCTTGCGGATCACCTCGTTGGCGGGGATGGCCGCTACCAGCTTGTCGGCCAGGTCGCGGGGCTTGAGCCCGGCCGGCTTGGCGAGCACCAGAGCAAGATTGGAGGCGTAGTCGCCGTGGGCCTTGTCGCGTGTCGGGTCGACCTTGATCGCGGGGGCGACGCCCGCCGGTAGATCGCCGGCCTGCTGCAACTTGGCGATGGCGGCGTCTAGCAGTTGGGTAATCGTCTCTTTCATTGGCTACTTCGTCGTCGTGGGGCCTGGGATCGAGGCTTTCGGCCCGGTCCGGCGCGGGGTTGCGCAGATCTGGACGTCGTGAGCCTGCTGCCACGACGCTGGAAAAAGGCGGCCATTATCGGCGATTGGGGCGAGGCTTTAAACCCTAGTCCCTTCGGGAGCTATAAGTTAGAAGCTTTAAGCTGTAAGAACAGCGAAACCATCCGATTCCGGCTCGAAAGGTGGTTGTATCCCGGCTTACGGCTTACGGCTTACGGCTTACGGCTTACGGCTTACGCCTT
>NZ_CEXLVS010000399.1:0-2185 GCF_982684285.1 Salinicola sp.
TTCCGCGGCCGGCTCCAATGGCCTGGGTTCGTTCGTGCGGGGCGCCGGACAGCTCGCCGGCAATCTCGGCATTCCCGAACACGTGGGGTCGACGCTGATCGCGGTGATCGTGGTGAGCTTCGCCGCCACCACCCTGGATACCGCCGTGCGCCTGATGCGTTACATCATCGCCGAGCTGGGTAACGAGTACGGCATGCCGGTCATCGCCCGCAAGCACGTCGCGACCAGCATCGCCGTCATCACCAGCGCCGCGCTGGTCATCCTGCCGGAAGGTCCCAACGGCTTCGGCTCCGGCGGCTACCTGCTGTGGCCGCTGTTCGGCACCAGCAACCAGTTGCTGGCCGGCATCACGCTGATGCTGATCTCGGTATGGCTCAAGCGCCAGGGCCGCCCGGTGATCTTCACGCTGGCCCCGATGCTGTTCCTGCTGGTCATGACGCTGTGGGCCATGGGCCAGCAGGTGATCTTCACCTGGTCGGGCTTCGGCGACGCCGACCGCAACTGGCTGCTGTTCATCTTCGGAAGCCTGATCATGGTGTTCACGCTGTGGATCCTGCTCGAGGCGTCGCGCAGCTTCCGCCAGGGCGACACCGCCACACGGCAGCCATCGCTGAGCTCCGATGAGTCGCCATGACCGGAAGGGTTCCGCGATCGCCCTGTGGCGATCGCGGATACACCGAGCAATCCAGGGGTACGACGCGGTCCTGAGCCTGCCTCACCGGCGGGAAATCGCCCGGGAGCTCCAGGATGAGGAGGACCTCTTCATGCTGCTGTGCTTCTGCGACATGATGGGGATTCCCAATCCCGTCAGCGACATGACCCTGGAACTCTACCCGCACATGCTCGACCGCTTCCACGAGTGGCACACTCGCCAGGGCATGCCGCGTTCGCCCCTGGCGGGCTTCCGCTGCTGCTAGGCGGGCGCATGTCCCACGAGGAACCACTCATGGCCAAGAGCCTTTTCTTCGGCGGCAAGGGCGGCGTCGGCAAGACCAGCTGCGCCACCGCCTATGCGCTGAGCTACGCGGCGGCCGGCTGGCGGACCCTGCTGGTCTCCACCGACCCGGCCCACAACCTGGCCGATCTGTTCGGACGCTCGCCAGGCCCGAGGCCCACGCGCATGCAGCCCGGCCTTGACGTCGTCGAACTCGATCCCGACCACGAAACCCAGCGCTACCTGGAACAGGTCAAGGCTACGCTGCGCCCCCTGGTCAGCGGCGAGCGCAGCGCGACCGTGTTTCGCCAGCTCGACCTGGCGCGACACGCGCCCGGCACCGAGGAAGCCGCCCTGTTCGATGCCCTGGTCGGCCTGCTGCTGGATACCGGCGAGGCGTACGACCGGCTGATCTTCGACACCGCGCCAGGCGGCCACACGGTTCGCCTGCTGGCGCTACCCGAGATCATGGGCGCCTGGGTGGAGGGGTTGATGCAACGCCGCCGCAAGGTGCGCAGCGACTACAAGGCGTGGCTGGGCGACGGCGAGGTGGTCGACGACCCCATCCAGGAGACGTTGATGCGCCGCCGCGGCCGTCTCGCCGCCGCCCGCGAGCACCTGACCTGCCCTGCGCACTCGGCGGTGATCCTGGTCGCCAACCCGGAACGTCTGCCGGCCCTGGAAACCGCGCGCACCCGCGAGCTGCTCGAGAGCCACGGCCTGCACGTCGGCGCCGTGGTGATCAACAAGTGCCTCCCCGCCGAGGTCGACAGCCAGTGGCTCGCCAACTGGCGGGAGGAGCAACGCCCCTGGATCGAGCATCTCGAAGCCTCCTTCCCCGACCGCGCGCGCATACGCATCGACCACCAGTCCCACGCGCCGGCTTGCTGTGACGATCTGGCGCCTCTCCAGGCAGCGCTGAGTGGGCTGGCCCCCTGGCACGCCCACGCCTAGCGCATGCCGATCACGCTGTAGACCAGCCACGCGGTGTAGGCCACGAAACTGGCCAGCAGCACGGTGCCCTCCAGGCGATTGATACGTCCCTGCCCCTTGATGCCGATGCCGAATACCAGCAGTGCCAGCGTCAACGCCGCCATCACCGGCCAATCCCGGACCAGTACGTCGGGATCGACGTCGCTGGGAGGTATCATGCCGGCCAGGCCGACCACCGCCAGCGTGTTGAACAGGTTGGAGCCCACCACGTTGCCGATCACCAGGGCGTGCTCGTTCTTGCGCACCGCGCTGATGGAG
>NZ_CEXLVS010000400.1:0-2181 GCF_982684285.1 Salinicola sp.
CCGCGGCCGCGGCGCTCGGTGATGAACACTCGCCACGCGGAGGTGAAACCGAAGGAGGCGTGATAGAGCACGATGCCCAGACCGCCGCCGACCAGCATCAGCCAGCCCTGATTGCCACCGAAGGCGAGGCCGACGGCCAGCGCGCCGAGAACGAGCAGCAGCGCGGCAATCCACGCCTTGGGCGAAAGCCGGCCGATGCCGGGAGGCGCCGTTTTCGTCAAAGTCGTCATAAAACAACCCCTTTCTTAGACTAAAATCGAATGGCCGATACTTTAGTCTTTTACTCAGGAATTCGAAAACGACAATACGATCTTTCGATAGACATTCTGGTTATCGATGAACATCGAGGAGCCGCGAGCCGCGAAAGTCAGTGTGTCTGTCACGCAGAAGAACGCCAGCAACAGACATCACTGTCGTTCTTCGTAGCCCGTAGCCCGTAGCCCGTAGCCCGTAGCCCGTAGCCGAGTCTACTGGAACCTGCCCAGCCCCACGGCGATGCGCAGCTTTTCCATCAGGGCATTCGCTTCTGCCCGTGCCCGCTCGGCACCTTTCAACAACACCTGCTCGATATGCCCGGGATCGTTCATCAGCGCTTCATAGCGCTCGCGGGGTTCGCGCAGATGCGCGTTGAGGTACTCGAACACCTCGTTCTTGGCGTCGCCCCAGCCGATCCCCTCAGCGTAGCGGCGACGCATGTCGGCGCTCTCCTCCGCCGTGGCGAAGGCGCTGTAGATCTGGAACAGGGTGCAGGTATCCGGGTCCTTGGGTTCGCCGGGCTCCAGCGAATTGGTCTTGATTTTGCGCACCAGCTTCTGCAGTTTCTTCTCGGAGACGAACAGCGGAATGGTGTTGTCGTAGCTCTTCGACATCTTGCGGCCGTCGAGGCCCCGCAGCACCTCGACCTTCTCGTCGACGATCGCCTCGGGCAGCGTGAAGTAGTCGCCCTTGTAGATATGGTTGAAACGCCCCGCCATGTCGCGGGCCATCTCGATATGCTGGATCTGGTCGCGGCCCACCGGCACCTTGTGGGCGTTGAACATCAGGATATCGGCCGCCATCAGCACCGGGTAACCGAACAGCCCCATGGTGATGCCGCGATCGGGATCGCTCTGGCCATCGGTGTCGTTGTCCGCCACCGCCGCCTTGTAGGCGTGGGCCCGGTTCATCAACCCCTTGGCGCAGACGCAGGAGAGCAGCCAGGTCAGCTCGGGAATCTCGTGGATATCGGACTGGCGATAGAAGATGGCGTTGTCGGTATCCAGGCCCAGCGCCAGCCAGGTGGCGGCGATCTCGAGGCGCGACTGCTGCACACGCCGGGGGTCCTGCGCCTTGATCAGCGCATGCAGGTCGGCCAGAAAGTAGTAGGACTGGACGTCGGGATTCTGGCTCTCGGCGATGGCCGGCTTGATCGCGCCGACATAATTGCCCAGATGCGGCGTACCCGTGGTGGTGATACCGGTAAGAACGCGTCGCTTGCTCATGAACTCTTCGAATCGCTTGGGGAAAGTGGCAGTGCGGGCAGTTTACCCTGCCACCTTCCCCAGAGCGAACACCCGCGGGAACCTCTACAGACCGATGCCGATCAGCAGGTAAGCCAGCAGCGACACCGCCGCCACCGCCAGGGCATAGGGAATCTGGGTGCGCACGTGATCCATGTGGTCGCAGGCGGAGCCGGTCGAGGCGAGCACCGTGGTATCCGACAGCGGCGAGCAGTGGTCGCCGAACACCCCGCCGCCAGCCACCGCGGCGATGGTGGCGTAGACCAGCGGCGTCAGCATATCACCGGTGAACACGAAGGCGACCGGTACCGAAATCGGCATCATGATCGCGAAGGTTCCCCAGGAAGAGCCGGTCGCAAAGGCGATGATCGCCGCCAGCAGGAAGGTGATCGCGGGCAACCGCGTCGGCGAGAGCCAGTCGCGGCTGATCTCGACGATGAAGGCGGCCGTCCCCATCTCCTTCGAAAGCTGATTCAGCGAATAGGCCAGCGCCAGGATCAGGATTGCCGGCATCACTCCCTTCATCCCTGCCGTGGCCGTCTTCATGATGTCGTTGAGGGGAATGCCCTGCAGCCGCATGATCACCCCCAGCACCACTGCTGCGGCGAGGAACGCCTCCATCGTCTTGGCCGAGCGCACGCCACCCTCGCAGTACACCAGGAGTGGGCGGTCGCCAGGGCGG
>NZ_CEXLVS010000401.1:0-2133 GCF_982684285.1 Salinicola sp.
GACCCTGGGGGCGCCACTGTTCTTGCGTAGCGCGAGAGGGCTCGAGGCCAATGACCTGGGACGCTGCGTGGTGCGCTACGCGAGGCTGATCCAGACCGACGTGGCGCATCTGCGCGAGGAGATGATCGGCATTCAGCAGGGTTACGGAGGGCACCTGGCCGTCGGTGGCACGATGGGCGCCATCGCCGCGATCGTCGAAGCGATCGTCAAGGTGCGTGCCGAGCAGCCCTCGCTGTCGCTGCAGGTGATCGAGGACACCAGCGAGGGGCTGTTGCGCCTGCTCGATCAGGGGCGAATCGACGTCGCGCTATGCCGCTCCAATTTCGGCCGGCGTCCCGGGGACTACCATTGCCACGGGCATTTCCCCGAGCCGCTCTGGGTGGTCGCCAATCCCGGACACCCGCTGGTCGAGGCCGGGGAGCCCGATTTCACCACGTTGGCCAGGCAGGCCTGGATCGTCTACCCCGTCAGCATGCCGCGGATGCTGGAACAGGAGTTCGTTGCCGCGGGACTTTCGCAGCCGGTGCAGTCGATCGAGATTTCATCGACCTACGCGATCCTGGCCATGCTGGAGCGGGACGAGGGCGTGCTGGCACTGCTGCCCGAGCGCATTGCCCGGGAGCAGGTGAAGCAGGGGCATGTCGCCCGGATCCGATACCGCTTCCGAACGCGAAATCCGGCTTTCGAACTGCTCTGGCGCCGGGACAGAGAGCTGTCTCCCGCCGCGAGGAGATTCATCGAGTGTTATGACGACGGCGCGGAATGCGACGCTAGTATTTGCTAGGCGGCGATTTTTTGTCTAGGTTTTGTATAGTTTGTTGAAGCAGCCGTTCGTGACGCAAACGAAAAGGTCGATTTCGTTGGATCAGCGTCACGCGTAAAGATGAATTAAGGAGGATTCACATGAAAAAATTGAACGCAGCCATCTTCGCCGCGCTCATCGCGCTTCCCACCGCCAGTGCGTTTGCCCAGAGCGACGCGCCCAGCGTGAGCCCCGAGTCCGGCTCCGCCAATACCCAGTCCGGCGGGGCGTCGCCGACGAAGGCCGAGGGTCCGACCGCCGCGGACAGCGCCAGCGGGAAGTTGCCGACCGAGAACAATCTGCCCGACGAGGACAACGGCCAGACCGGTTCCGCCAACACCCAGCCGGGCAGCATGAAAGTCGAGGGTGGGACGGCCCAGGATACATCGGCAGCGCAGGGGCCGATGGCCGACGACATGGAAGGCAACCACGGTGTCGACTCCGCGCAGGACGTCGATCCCAACTGATCGGGACCTCGCTGCGCGCTCGAGTTCCGCAGAACCTAAGCTCTGTCTGAAAATCGACGAGCGATGGCCAGGCAAGGCAAAAATCGACGAAAAAGCGGAGTTTACGCGGGGTAAATGAGCATTTTGAGTCGATTTTTAACGCCGTATGGGCGAGCGCAGGCATTTTTCAGACAAAGCGTAGCTTACTGTTCGACGACCGCCCCACCTAGTGGGGCGGTCTTCTTCTGTCTCTGCCACTTCTACCCCTGCCACTTCTCGTTCTCTGGCGGCTACCGGTGTCGGCCACGCCTCACCACCAGCTTTCGGACTCCCGCTCGCTGCGCAGTTTTTCGCGAGCGATGAACAGGGCGGCGATGGCGCGGCCCTCATGGAAATCGTCCCGCGCCAGCAGTCCGGCGATGTCGTCGATGGCATAGGTTTCCACGATCAATGGTTCGGGCTCATCGCCTTCCAGGCGCCTCTCGTAGAGATCGCTGGCCAGCATCACCTGGATACGGTGATTCATGTAGTTGGGCGCCAGCGACAACTCCACCAGCGGCTCGATGCGGTTGGCACCGTAGCCGCACTCTTCCATGAGCTCTCGATTGGCCGCCGTGATGATGTCCTCGCCCGGGTCGACCAGCCCCTTGGGCAGGGTCAGCGTGTATTCATCGAAGCCCGCCGCGTATTCCCGGATCAGCAAGACGTGATCGGGGTCGGGCATGGCCACCAGCATCACCGCGCCGCGGCCCTTGCCCTTCAAGCGTTCGAAAGTGCGTTCCGCGCCGTTGGCGAAGCGCAGATCGAGCGATTCGATGGCAAACAGTTCGCTCTGGGCGACGCTGCGCCGCGCGAGAAGCGTCGGTCGGGTCAAGACGGGCGGGG
>NZ_CEXLVS010000402.1:0-2128 GCF_982684285.1 Salinicola sp.
CGCTGCCGCCGGAATCGTCATGGTGTTGTCACGTTGCTGCTCTAAGTTGCCTCCGGTAACGCAGCCCGGTGACCACAGGCACCGGGACGCCAAGTGGCCGGCGGCGCGCATCGCCGGCCCGGGTGCCGTTGACTAGCAGACCGTCATTAGTGGATCACTCAGAGTAGAGGGGACACCCCATGAGCAAGGAAATCGAGGATCATCGCGTTCTCAACCAGAGCAGCAACGAGCCGTTCTCGTCGGTACTCTCACGCCGTGTATCGCGTCGCGGCGTCATGCAGGGGGGCGCGGGGCTGGCCGCCATGGGCCTGCTCGGCGGCTTCGGCCTGGCCGGCTGCAGCAGCGACGGTGACAACGGTGGCTCCAGCGGCGGTTCGCCGGAAGCCACCCCGCTGGCGCTAGCGTTCGCCTCGATCCGCGGCTCGCGCACCGATGCGGTGGTGGTGCCCGAAGGCTACGTCGCCCAGGTGCTGATTCCCTGGGGTACCCCGCTCGACGACAGTGTCGGCAACTGGTCGGCCAACCTCCGCGTGACGCCCGAATATCAGGCAGCCAGCGTGGGCATGCACCACGACGGCATGCACAACTTCGCGCTGAGCGACGAGAGCGCCTCGCGCGAGTTCATCATGGCGCTCAACAACGAGTACATCGACCAGGACGCGCTGTGGGCGCCCCAGGGCGGCCCGACCAATGCCGACAGCGGCGCACGTCCGGCCAACGAGGTGCGCACCGAGATCAATGCCCACGGCGTGACCCTGGTCAAGCTCATGCTCGACGCCAACGGCCAGTGGCGTGAAGAGCGCGGCTCGCGCTACAACCGTCGTATCACCTCGGCCACGCCGATCGAACTCGCCGGACCGGTACGCGGCAGCGACTACGTGGTGACCGCCTACTCCACCAACGGCACCCGCACCCGCGGCACCAACAACAACTGCGCCAACGGCTACACCCCCTGGGGCACCTACCTCACCTGCGAGGAGAACTGGCCCGAGGTCTTCACCAAATCGAGCGGGCGCTATCGCGACGACGACCGCCTGGGGCTGCCCGATGGCCGCGGCCGCTACGGCTGGGAGACCGCCCAGGGGGGCACCAACGGCGAGTTCGCGCGCTTCGATACCACTCCGAGTGCCGCCTCCGCCGCCGGCGACTACCGCAACGAGCCGCGTACCTTCGGCTATGTGGTGGAGATCGATCCCTACGGAAACACTGACAGCGTGGGCACCGAGGCCGCCGCGCTCAAGCGCACCCATATCGGCCGCTTCCGCCACGAGGGGTGCTGGCCGGGCAAGGTGATCGAGGGCGAGCCGGTGGTGTTCTACTCCGGCCACGACTCGCGCAACGAGTACATCTACAAGTTCGTCTCCAAGGCCAATTGGGATCCCAAGGACGCCAATCGCCCGGGGCAGGATTACGATCGCCTGGCGATCGGTTCCAAGTACCTCGACGAGGGCACCCTCTACGTGGCGCGCTTCAATGCCGACGGCAGTGGCGAGTGGCTGCCGCTGACCCCGGACGCCACCACCCAGGACGGCCGGCCGCTATGGCAGGCGCTGGAACTGGCCAACGAGCGCGATCTCGCCGGGGTGATCATCAACACCTGTGACGCCGCCGACTTCATGGGCGCGACGCCAATGGACCGCCCCGAGTGGGGCACCGTCGATCCGTCGTCGGGCGAGGTCTACATGACCCTGACCAACAACTCCCAGCGCACCGCCGAGGGCACCGCCGCCACCTACACCAGCGGTGGCAGCGACGTCGAGGCACTGGGCGCGGGCTATGCCACGGCCCCGGTCAATGGCCCCAACCCGCGTCCGGACAACGAGGGTGGCCAGGTCATTCGCTGGCGCGAGCCTTCGCCGTCGGCCACCGGCTTCGAGTGGGAAGTGTTCGTCTTCGGCGCCGCCGAGAATGACCCCGACAACTTCTCGGGTCTCACCGAGCTCAACCAGTTCGCCAGCCCCGACGGCCTGTGGTACGACGACCGCGGCGATGGCCGCGGCATTCTGTGGATCGAGACCGACAACGGCTACGACAACGTCACCGACTACACCAACGACCAGGTGCTGGCGGTGGTGCCGGGCAGCGTCGGCCGCGGTCCGGGGGACAAGGCGGTGATCGATGCCGCGGA
>NZ_CEXLVS010000403.1:0-2095 GCF_982684285.1 Salinicola sp.
CCGACAGGGCGATGCGGAGCAGAGTGTAGTGAGTTGCCCACCAGACGCAACACGACATTGGCGGCATGCCGAGGGTTCACGCCGGCAGACGGTGCAGCGTCTGATCTTCCAGCCTGTTTGCCAGACTCCCCGGCAGCTCGCCGCCGAGGGAGAGCGTCGGCGCGATTTCAGCCAGGGGTTCCAGCACGAATCGGCGATGCATCATCTCCGGATGGGGCAGGGTAAGACGAGGGGAGTGGCAAGTGAGGCCCGCGTACCACAGCAGGTCCAGATCCAGCGTCCGGGGCCCCCAGTGGCGATGCCGCACACGGCGATGGCGCTGCTCGATCGCCTGGAGCTGGTCGAGCAGCGCCAGCGGCGAGAGTCGAGTGCGCACGGCGACGACGGCGTTGACGAAATCGGGTTGATCCTGGGGGCCGACCGGAGCGCTGGCGTAGAGAGAGGAGACGGCAACGCGCTCGCTCACCGGTAGCGAGGCCAGTGCCGACACTGCCCGCGCCAGTTGGTCACGGGGCGACTCCAGGTTGCTGCCCAGGCCGACATAGGCCAGGGCGAAGCGTCGGTGGTCAGTCATCCAGCGTCGGCGGTGTCGGCTTGTTGGTCGGCCGCCGACGCTTGCGCGGGCGTCGACGGCGGGGTTTGGGACTCGTTCCCGCCGGATTGCCGTTGCCGCCGCCGGTGTCGTTGGCGAGTAGCTGGCGCTGCCCCTCCTCGTCCGCCTGCTGGAATTCGGTCCACCAGGCACCCAGGCCCGGGGCCAGCTCGCCGGCTTCCTCGCGCAGCAGCAGGAAGTCGTAGGCGGCGCGGAAACGCGGATGTTCCAGTGTCTGGAAGACCCGACGGCCGCGTCGGCGCGGGAGTTGCTGCTGAAGATCCCAGATCTCGCGCATCGGGATGCTGAAGCGCTTGGGGATCGAGGTATGTTGCAACTGACGACTGATGACCTGCTGCGCGGCGGCCTGCTGAGCCGGGACGTCCGGCAGGTCCTGCTCGTGGGCGATGCGCGGAGTGCGCTGCTGGACGCAGGGCCACAGCAGGGCGCCAAACAGGAAGGCAGGCGTGACCGGCCGATCCTGGGCGATCCGCGCATCGGTGTTGGTCAGCGCCTGCTCGACCAGCTTGACCGCCCAGGGGTGCTCGTCGAGGACTTCGTCGCTCTCTGGGAACAGCATCGCGAACAGGCCATGATCACGCAGCACCCGGAAGCTCTGCAGCGCGTGCCCGGAGAGGAACAGCTTGAGCACTTCCTCGAACAGCCTCGCCGGCGGGATCTGCAGCAGCAGCGGGGCCAACTCGCGAATCGGTGCCTCGGTACCTTCTTCAATCCGGAAGTCGAGCTTGGCGGCGAAACGCGCGGCGCGCAGCATACGCACCGGATCCTCGCGATAACGGGTTTCCGGATCGCCGATCAGACGGAGCACGCGATCGTCCAGATCCTGTAGACCGCCGGTCCAGTCATGGATGGCGAAGTCGGTCACGCTGTAGTAGAGCGCGTTGACGGTGAAGTCGCGACGAATCGCATCCTCCTCGACGCTACCCCAGACGTTGTCGCGCAGCAGCAGGCCTTCGTCCGACTGCTGGCTGTGATTGCCCGCGTGCTCCTCGCCATGCCGCCCGCGAAAGGTCGTGACCTCGATCACCTCGCGCCCGAAGCGGACGTGAACGATACGGAAGCGCCGGCCGATGATCCGGGAGTTGCGAAATAGCTGACGCACCTCGTCCGGTGTCGCGTTGGTGGCGACGTCGAAATCCTTGGGCCGGTTGCCGAGCAGGGAGTCCCGAATGCAACCACCGACCAGGTAGGCGTCGTAGCCGGCGCCATTGAGTCGATACAGTACCTTGAGAGCGCTTTCGCTGAGATTCTGACGCGAGACGTTGTGTTCGTCGCGAGGAAGGACTTGTCGGGTGGTCGTGGTCTCTTCGGCCGCCTGAGCGGATTCCGGGCCGAAGAAAGTCTTCAAACGTTCACCGGGACGCTGGAGAAAACGGGAAAATCCTTTGAACATGCGGCGAAATCGACTCGCGAGGTAGCAAAACCTCAGTGTAGCGGTGGCCAGAAGGCTTGCAAAGGCAATGGGGGGACGAGGGGGCGATC
>NZ_CEXLVS010000404.1:0-2054 GCF_982684285.1 Salinicola sp.
CCCGCCATCCCGACGACACCGCTCTCGTTGGGACCGGCGACCTCGACACCATGGCAGGCGAAAAAGGATCGCCATTATGGCAAAAAGCGCCCAGCGCGCAAACGCTGGACGCCCGATGTCAATTCGGCTTTGATCAAAGCCCTGCTCATGCCCCGGCGAGCCGCTCCGCTCGGCGAGTGGCGGCCTCTCTAGTGAAGCGTCGGCGAGGGTGCCTCGGGAGAGTCGATGATCGCCTCGATGTCGGCCGCACTAAAATGGTACTGCGTATGACAAAAATGGCACTGTGTATCGACCGCTTTCTGCTCGTTCAGAATGCTTCGCAACTCGTCGGCGCCGAAGGTGTGCAGCGCGTTGGCAATGCGCTCCCGCGAGCAGGTGCAGCCGAACGCCAGCGCCTTGGGGTCGAAGACGCGCGTGGTCTCTTCATGGAAGAGGCGATACAGCACGTCCTGCGCCGGTAGCGTCAGCATCTCGTCGGCGGTGATCGTCGCCGCCAGGTGCACCACCCGGTCCCAGGCATCGGGGTCCTTGCTGGAGGCATCGTCCGGCAGTTGCTGGAGCAGCAGCCCGGCACTGCGTTGGCCGTCGGCGCTCAGCCACAGCCGTGTCGCCAGCTGTTCCGACTGGGCGAAATAGGCCTCCAGGCAGCCGGCGAGCTGATCGTGCTCCAGCGCCACGATCCCCTGATAGCGGTTGCCTTCGGCGGGATCCAGGGTGATCACGATCTGCCCGTCGCCCACCAGCTGCCGCAGCGAGGCATCGTCGGCGAAGATCTGATTTTCGTCGTACCGCGCGATGGCTCGCAGCTGACCGCCGGGGTTGGATTCGGCCATCAGCACGTCCACCCCCTGCTTGCCGCGCACTTCGAGACTGACGGTGCCATCGAGCTTGACGGTCTCGGTCAGCAGGGCGACAGCGCTCAACAGCTCGCCCAGCTGATGGCGAATCGGCGCGGGATAGTCCTGGCGCGCGAGCACCTCGCCGTAGGCGGCCTCGAGCTGCACGATCTCACCGCGTACGTTGGTGTCGTCGAACAGGAAGCGTTGGATTTCATCGTTCATGGATCGGATCTCATCGGGCACCGGGAGGATCGCAGGATCGCCCGGTGGGGGCAGATAGTGGGCGACGTCACGAGCGTGGGGCATCAGTCATCGGTGTGCTGGCGCTGGAACCGATGGATATCGCGACGCTGGCGCTTGTCGGGTCGTTTGATCGGCGGTTGCATCACCTGGTTGGCCAGCTTGCGCTGATGCGCTTCCCGCTCCCGTCGGTCGAGGCTCTCAGGCGTCTCGGCGTAGAGTGCCCGGGCCTCCGGGGCGCCGCGGCGCTGATCCGAGAGCGCCAGGACCTCGACGGTCAGGTTGTCCCAGCCTTGCGGCAGCTCGATCAGCGCGCCGACCTCGACGTTGCGGCTGGTCTTTACGCGACTGCCGTTGTAGCGGACCTTGCCGCCCTCGATCGCTTTCTTGGCCAGTTGACGCGTCTTGAAGAACCGCGCCGCCCACAGCCACTTGTCGATACGTACGGTTTCACTCATGGGTCAATTACCTCGACCGGTCTAAATGGGGGTGGGCAGTGCCCGCTTCAACCCGACCGCACCGGCAAAAGCGATGCAAACTGCTCGACGACGGCAAACGCCGGATGGGCGCTCCCCACCTTGCGGCTATCCGGTTGATGGATGCCCAGCAGGTGGCGAATGCCGTATCGCCGGGCGCTTTCGAGCACCTCGGCGTTGTCGTCGATGAACAGGCTGCGTGCCGAGTCGAAGGGGTGCAGCGTCTGCATGGCCGACCAGAACGCCAGCTGCTCCTTGGGAGCACCGACATCCGCCGACGACACGATGCGATCGACATAGCGATCCAGCCCGGTCAACGGCAACTTGAGACCGAGGCTCTCGCGATCGGCATTGGTCGCCAGCACCACATCCACCGGTGACGCCTTCAGCCACTCCATGAAGGCCAGTGCGTCGGCCCGCCATCCGATCAGGTGTGCCACCTCGCGCTTGAGCGCGACGATATCCAGCGACAGTTCGCGACTCCAGTAGGCCAGGCTGT
>NZ_CEXLVS010000405.1:0-2018 GCF_982684285.1 Salinicola sp.
CGACGACGTCGACGCGCTCAGGATCTCAGCAGCGCCGACCACCGAACCAGCCAGGCCTCGAGCACCAGCTGCGGGTTCGGATTACCACCTGCCGCCAGCAGTCGACGCTGCTCGCGGGCATAATCCAGCAGCCGGAACCAGTCGCGCACGCGGGCATTCTTGACCGCCTGGCGATACAGCGGCAGCAGATCGGCGTTGCGCACGCATCGGGAGTCTCCCGACAGGCCTAGCCGGATCAGGTCCTCCAGCCAGGCGATGCCATACCATAGTATGCGATCGAGCGACTGCGCATCGAGCCTGGCCGCCTCGCCCACGGGCTCGCCGCCGCGCACCAGCGCATCGAACAGTTCGCGCAGGTCCTGGCGCAACTGTCGCGCATCCGCGCCGGCCAGCTCCTCGGCCAGCAGTGGCAGCCCCCCGGCCACGCTCAACCAGAAGCGGGCCTCGTCGTCACTGCCCAACCGCTCGCTCAGCCAGGGTTCGGCCACCTCGAGCGGTGGCACGGCAAAACTCCAGTGCTGGCAGCGCGAACGAATGGTGGCCAGCAGCCGCGACGGAATATCGGAGACCAGGACGAACAGCGTCCGGTCGCCCGGCTCCTCGAGACTCTTCAGCAAGGCGTTCGAGGCGGCAACGTTCATCGCCTCGCCCGGTTCGATACGGATGACCCGGTAGCCCCCCTGCTGGGCGGTCTGGGCGACGAAGCCGTTGACCTGGCGGATCGCGTCCACGCGGATCTGACGCGATTTCTCGGTCGGCGTCACGCTGAGCAGGTCGGGATGATAACCGGCCGACAGCATGCGACAGCTATGGCACTCGCCACAGGCGAGCTCTCCGGGGGCGCGACACAGCGTCCGCGCGATCAGCGCCTCGGCCAGCGGCTGCTTGCCGATACCCCTGGGTCCGGAGAGCAGCAAGGCGTGAGGAAGACGACCGCCATCCTGCAGCTCGACCAGCTTCCGCCATCGATCGTACTGCCACGGCAGCGGACTCATAGCCATGCCGACACCCTTTGCTCGAGGCATCGCTCGATCTCGTTCTGGACCGCACCCAGCGCGGGGCTAGCATCGATGATGGCGAAACGTTCGTTGTCACGGGCCCGCTCGAGATAGGCCGATCTGACCGACTCGAAGAACGCTTCCCGCTCGCGCTCGAACCGGTCGAGCCGGGCGCCCCGGCTGACGACCCGCTGCGCCGCGACGCCGACGGGCATGTCCAGGAGCAGCGTCAGGTCGGGCTGCAATCCATCCTGGACCAGGGTTTCCAGGGTCCGGATGCGCTGAAGCTCCAGTCCGCGCCCCCCGCCCTGATAGGCGAAGGTGGCATCGGTGAACCGGTCGCAGACGACCCATGCGCCTCGGGCCAACGCGGGCCGGATACGCTGGGCGAGATGCTGCGCCCTGGCGGCGAATACCAGCAGCAGTTCGGCGTCGTCGCTCCAGGCCTCTTCCCGCGAGGGGTCCAGCAGGAGCTCCCGGATCGCCTCGGCGCCCGGCGTGCCGCCGGGCTCGCGCGTGCGCACGACGTCGATGCCCTTGGATGCCAGCCAATCGCAGACGAAGGTGACGTTGGTCGTCTTGCCCACGCCCTCGCCGCCTTCCAGCGTGATGAATCGGCCGCGCCGCTGTTCGGTATCACCTGCGTTCATGCGGTGTCGTCTCGTCGGTGAATGGACCGCGAACTCAATCGCGATTCAGGATGTAGCGGCGGACGGCAGCGTTGTGCTCCTGCAGCGTCCGCGAGAACTGATGCGACCCATCCCCCTTGGCAACGAAGTAGAGGGTATCGCCCGCGGCGGGATGGACGGCAGCCTCGAGCGATCCGAGCCCGGGCATCGCGATCGGTGTCGGCGGCAACCCTTCGATGACATAGGTATTGTAGGCATTCTGTCGCTGAAGATCGGCACGAGTGATATTGCCGACATAGCTGTCACCCATGCCATAGATGACGGTCGGATCGGTCTGCAGGCGCATCCCTTTCTGCAAGCGACGGACGAAGACGCCTGCTATCTCGCCACG
>NZ_CEXLVS010000406.1:0-1998 GCF_982684285.1 Salinicola sp.
ATTAGGTGGCGTATTAGCAGCAGGTAGTCATGCCACCAAAGCGGGGAGTCGCCTGCTAATCAATACCTCACCAGAACCAGTGAGCAACTGGACCGCATCGATAAGTGAAGACTTACTGGTCATTGGTGGCCTATGGACCGCATTACACTACCCCGAATTGTTTCTCATCGGCTTAGTCGTTTTTATTTTATTGATGATTTGGTTATTACCAAGATTATGGCGTTTAATAAGACGTATTTTCTATCGTATTGGCAGTTGGTTAGGCTTATGTCAGCCACTAGCCGAAGAACACACCGAGTCGAACAGTGAACAGCCTAATTCGATAGAACAAACTAAAACTTAAATCTTTAGCTTGTAATATGAGCCATGTGGCCTACGGATCATGTCGAAGGCATCGCTATAACCGGTGATAGTTTCCGATGCGCCCAAAAATAAGTAACCACCAGGGTTTAGCGCTCGTGCCATCCGTCGTAAAATATCCGTCTTGCGTTCAGCTGAAAAATAGATCAGTACATTTCGACAGAAGATAATGTCAAATTTACCCAGCCGGCCATAGTCTAATAATAAGTTTTGTTCAAAAAAGCTCACCCTTGCTTTCACCTTTTCGACCACTTGCCAGCGGTCATCCTTAGCCGTAAAAAATAGGCGTTTACGTTCATCCGATAGGCCACGTCCTAAAATCGCATTGTCGTACTCCGCTAATTTAGCTTCTGCCAACATACTGGCAGAGATATCGGTGGCCACAATTTGACTATTTTTTACGCCACTTGTCGGCGCTGATCGTAAATATTCATCGATGCTCATGCTAATGGTATAGGGCTCTTGGCCCGAAGAACACGCCGATGACCAAATACGAATTTGGCGCACACCATTCTTATCAAGCTCAGGAAAAACTGATTTAGCAAGCGCATCAAAGGGAGTACGGTCGCGAAACCAAGACGTTTCATTGGTCGTCATCGCATCAATCACCGCCGCCCGCAAATGAAGCGGATGTCCCCGTGTTAGGGTAGCCAATAACTCGGTCACTGTCGCAATATTTTCCTGCCGGAGTAATTTAGTCAGGCGGCTAACAATTAAATACTGTTTGCCTTCTCCTAATAAAATGCCACACGCATCCTCAAGAAAGGTTTTGAAATGTTCGTAATCAAGTTGGCTAATATTTTTGGGCATAGAAGGTGGTTACTTTTTATACAGCAGCATCGCTAGGTTATCTCATTTAAATATATACGCTAATCATGCGATTTACTATGTTGTACAGTGACAATAACGGATCTCTTAGGAATATACAAAATGATAAACATATTAATCACTGGCTGCTCCAGCGGCATTGGAGCTTGTGCCGCAGAAAAATGTCACCAACGAGGGTATAACGTCATTGCCACGGTAAGAAAAGCTGAAGATCAACGGGCCTTACAGCAACGAGGCATTACCACCACCTTATTAGACCTTACAGATAGTGACTCAATTCAACAGGCCGTGACCTTCAGCTTAAAACACTTCAATAATCAACTCGATGTATTATTTAATAACGCCGCCTATGGCCAACCTGGGGCAGTGGAAGACTTAAGTCGAGATGCCTTACGCCAGCAATTTGAAACCAATGTCTTTGGCACCCAAGAGTTAACCAATCTCGTCATTGCTCATATGCGAACTCAAGGTTATGGCCGAATTATTTACAATAGTTCGGTATTAGGATTTGTCTCTATGGCCTACCGCGGTGCCTACAATGCCAGTAAATATGCGATCGAAGGCTTAGCTGATACTCTCAGGCAAGAGCTCCATCATTCCGGCATTTATATTAGTTTGATTGAACCAGGCCCTATCCTCAGCCAATTTAGAGCCAATGCTTTTGCAAAATATCAACAACATATCAATAAAGATAGCAGTCATCATCGTGATGTCTATGCTGCTATGGAACAGCGACTGACAAAACAAGGACCTGCGGCCCCGTTTACTTTAGGCCCCGAAGCCGTGGTCAAAAAACTGTTCCATGCCATC
>NZ_CEXLVS010000407.1:0-1980 GCF_982684285.1 Salinicola sp.
CAGCAAAGGCAAGTTCACTGAACATTAAAGCTATAAAAAATAATAACGATGATACTTTCATTGCTATATACCGTTTTTTTATAACAACACCAACATAGTAGATATTTTTGATTAAATCAATTATTTGCATTTATTTTTTGTGGATTGGTTGGCATAAATCACATATTTTAAAATTGCTCTATTCCGCGTATTTATTTGGAGATTAGGCAAATGATGTTGCAGCTGTGCCTTGGTTCATCACAGTGCTAATTTAGTGAAAATATTGAGTGGATGTAGTTGATTACAGCTTTTGTGGAGGGTGACCTGGAAACGTTAGTTACAAAGTGAGTTTTGATAGTGATGACTCAATCTGGGGCGAGCATTATCACACAATTAGTGTGACAGTTTTGTGACAATATCAAAATAGTTAGAAAACTACGGTTGATAGAAGTAGCTTGACTTGAAATGGATAAAAATATTACGAAATTTAATATCTTTCTTGGCGGAAAATAATATTGTCCGAGTCTTTAAATAGACCAAAACTAGCACGAGCAGACGCTTCGTCGTCATAACCCCCGTCATTATCAAAATCACCTAATAACCAATCGGAGTTCGCAGCAAGCTGACTTTGAATATCAACATAACCTTGGTTCTCTTCACCCGGTGAAGAGAATGTCATAGTGGAACTGCCGCTGACCATTGGACTATTGTTACTCAGCGTAGGCGTTGTTGTTCCAGCATCTATATTCATGGTGCTGGTGAAACTGCCGCCAGACGTTTCGTTATTAGTTAAATCAAAATGAGTAAGCAAATTCAGCGATGTACATTGATCTGCAGTGTTAAGTTGCCAATTCACGCCGTTAAAATATTCGACTTGAATGGTAACGGGTAAGGGGATTAATTCGGAACCATGGGCATTGTTAATGAGCAAACGACCAAAACGAATAGGTTCTCCACTGGATCGTAGCGAAATCGGTAGGCCCTGAGTTAGCACATCATCACCGTCCTTAATCTGGCTGAAAACTAAGTCAGCGGCATTACTAAAATGCGCTATTCGGCTATTAGCCACATGTTCATATTTGTAGATATCATCACCAGATATAAAGGTGACACTGCCATTACTATTGTCAGTTAATGAAGCCACGGCAGCTGTCCAATCAAGTTGAACAAGGTTGGTATTATCCACTCCTAACTGTACCGCATCAGTTGTTGGGCCCGTAAGGGCAAAGTCACTGGCCACTAATTTTATAAAATCACCGCTATAATTTTGAGTGACGGCAGCTGTGTCAGCTGCATTATAAGCCGTGATAGTCAGCTGTGGATTAGTGGTATAGCTAAAGTTTTGACCACTATAAGTAAAAGTGCCACAGCTGTTATCGCCAAAAGAACCGTCTGACTGACTGCTCACTTCAAAGTGATCTGGATAAAAACGGCCAATATTGTCACTGCTGTCGGTGGTTAGCGTTTCACCAAAATAACTTGGCGGGCTGAGAGCAAAGGTAAATACACCCACTTCGGAGATTGCCTGACTGATAACATGGCTGCCATTATCGGATGTTGAAAAGTTAAAACTAGCCACATCTAGGCTGCCATTAGAACCACCAGACGGAGCAACGAGTGAAGGAATCACGGCAATTGAGTTTAATTCAAAGTTTGGCGTGACGGGATTATCGCTAAAATCAGTATCAGCATCATCTTCCCAGCAGGCAGCGTTCACGTTAAGGTCAAAACTTTCACCTGCTTTTTTAAATCGATTGCAGCTGGCATCACCACTGACACATTCGTAGTTATTATCATCGGTATAGACAGTCAACATGACAGGGCTACTGACAAACTGATCATTGCCCGTGAGCACCAAGTCACTCGCAGTCGTATGTTTGGCGTCAATTTGAAGTTGACCGGCATCATCATATTGCACCGTAAAGTTGGCTTCGCCATAGATATCAAAGTCGAGGTCAACACTGGTGCCCGGTGACGAAGTGTCAATGGCAGTGCCAGATA
>NZ_CEXLVS010000408.1:0-1947 GCF_982684285.1 Salinicola sp.
CTATTATTTGCGCCTTTTTCTTAGCATTATCAGAGACTAATCGTGCTCTGGCTTGAGTTGATGCCAACATGTATTCGTCATAGTTACCAGGGTAAAGACGCAATTCACCATAATCCATATCGGCCATATGGGTACACACGCTGTTTAAGAAATGGCGATCATGCGAAATAATCACCATGGTACCGTTACGTTGATTGATCATATCTTCTAACCAACGGATGGTATTGATGTCCAAGTGGTTAGTTGGCTCATCGAGTAACAGAATGTCAGGTTCAGCAAATAAAACCTGAGCAAGCAAAATACGTAATTTCCAACCGGGAGCGATTTCGCTCATCGGGCCATAATGTTGTTCAGTCGGAATGCCCACACCTAACAATAATTCACCGGCACGAGACTCAGCCGTGTAACCGTCCATTTCAGCATATTCACCTTCAAGGTGAGCAACTTTAATACCGTCTTCTTCAGACATTTCAGGCAAGTTATAAATGCGATCACGTTCATGATGTACTTCCCATAACGCGGTATTGCCCATGATAACTACGTCAATAACACGTTGATCTTCAAACGCAAACTGATCTTGTTTTAATACCGCAAAGGTTTCATTCACATCGAGGCTGACGTTGCCAGCTGTAGGCTCTAACTCGCCAGATAGAATTTTCATGAAGGTGGATTTACCACAGCCATTGGCGCCGATTAGACCATAGCGATTACCTTCGCCGAATTTAACGGAAACGTTTTCAAATAGTGGCTTAGCGCCAAATTGCATGGTGATATTTGCAGTAGTTAGCAATTTTGTTACCTGTGTAATTAATCGAGTTCAAAACTCAGAAATTGGAAAACCGACCATTATATACCTTTTCCCTTTAATAATATATTGCTTAGCGTGTATCTATTTTTGTTATGGGCTAGGTATAAGGAAAAAGCAATAGCCATTTATTTCAATACCTTATAACAATGGTCTTAGCAAATAGAGTCGTGCTCTGAGGGCTGGGTTATTGGGGGTGGAAGCTACTTATCTAGTGATTTTCGATTAGTTCTATTTTAGCTTTACGAGAGAGTTTTTTAATGGCGGCTTCACGTTTAGACGCTGCACTGCGATCGGGCTGGGTTTCATGGTAAACCATTTGTTTGGCAGCGCTAGTATGAAAAAATCGCGCGCCACCTTGTTTCGACTGATGCTCAGCAAAACGGCGATCTAAATCAGTCGTAATGCCGGTATAAAAATGACCATTTTCAGCTTCAACAATATAAACAAACCAATCTTTATCTGTCACAAGCTTTACTTGTCATGGAAGTTGATAGAGACAGAATTAATGCAGTAACGTAAACCAGTGGGAGCAGGACCATCATCAAACACATGGCCTAAATGAGCATCACAATTTTTGCAACGCACCTCGGTGCGATCCATGCCGTGACTATTATCGACAGTGTGAGTGATATTGCCTTGTTCAAGTTGATTAGAAAAACTTGGCCAGCCACAACCAGAGTCAAATTTATCTGTAGATGAAAATAGTTTTTGCTCACAACAAAGACAATGGTAGTCACCATTTTCTTTGTGATCAGCATAAATGCCTGAAAACGGTGGCTCTGTGCCGGCTTGGCGGGTTACTCGATATTCTTCTTCGCTGAGTTGTTCACGCCATTGTTCATCTGTTTTTTCAAGTTTTTTAATCATAGCTAACGGTTGGCTCTGAGTTCGTAAACTATCATTCTATAAAAAATGGGGGAAAAGATCAGATTGTTGTGAACTGAGTTCTATATAAGCTTATGTGAAATGGATAGTAAGGTAGTAGGTTTGCAATCAGGTATTATTACGGTTGTTTTTAATTTGGGTTGGTTGGAAAATAACTAATCAAGCTGGCTGATTCCTTGGTACAGTTTGATACGCATTGATCATGTGCCCCTATTGATCATGAAAAGGATTTTATGAATAAATTTATTTTAATG
>NZ_CEXLVS010000409.1:0-1938 GCF_982684285.1 Salinicola sp.
CATCGGATGCACGCAACATGCCAAAACGAAAGGCATTGACCATATAGAGGATAGGATTTAATAACGATACACTTTGCCAAAATTCGGGCAGCAAACTGATCGAATAAAATACACCGCCTAAATAGGTCAACGGGGTCAGGATAAAGGTGGGGATAATGGCGATTTCATCAAAGCTACGGGCGTAAATGGCGTTAATAAAACCACCTAAGGCAAACAAAACAGCACTCAGCAACACCATACTAATGGTGATTAATAAATGCTGTATGGGTTGTTGGGTAAAAAATAACGATACGATGGTGACAATCAACCCCACACATAAACCACGTGCTGTGCCTCCAGCGACATAACCAGCAAGAATCAGATAATTAGGCACCGGTGCGACCAGGAGTTCTTCAATATGGCTTTGAAACTTGGCACTGTAAAATGAAGAGGCCACATTGGCATAGGCATTATTGATTACCGCCATCATGATAATGCCAGGGATGATATATTCCATATAACTAAAACCACCCATCTCACCAATACGGCTACCGATAAGGTTGCCAAAAATAATGAAATACAGTGTCATAGTGATGGCTGGCGGCAATAATGTTTGCGGCCAAATACGTAAAAAACGACGAACTTCACGGATGACTAAGGTATTAAATGCGACCCAGTGGCGTTGATGTTTGTTGGTCTTCATGCGGATATCTCGGTTTTTTCAACCAGACTGAGGAAGAGTTCCTCCAGACGGTTTGCTTTATTTTTCATACTGCAGACTTCAATGCCTTGAGCGGTTAATAACGCAAATAAAGCATTCAGACTTTCTGCACGATCGAGTTCGACTTCTAAGGTGGTGTCATCAATAATCTCAAAGCTCAGATTATTCAAATCGATATCGTTGGGTAGGGGATATTTAAGATCTAAGATAAAGGTTTCTTTATCCAAGCGATTAAGTAAGGTTTTCATATCGGTATTTTCGATAATTCTACCTTGATCAATGATGGCAATTTTACGGCACAGGTTTTCAGCTTCTTCCAAATAATGCGTGGTCAGAATGATAGTGGTGCCTTCGGCATTAATTTTCTGTAAGAACGTCCACATGGAACGTCGAAGTTCGATATCAACCCCGGCGGTCGGCTCATCAAGAATCAATAATTTGGGTTTATGCACTAATGCACGGGCAATCATCTGCCGACGTTTCATCCCACCTGATAGCGTTCTTGCAGGAGTGTGACGTTTTTGCCATAAACCGAGTTGATGTAATAATTCATCGGCCCGAGGTTCTGCTTGGGCGACCGTTATGCCGTAATAACCCGCTTGGGTGACCAGAATATGTTTAACTTGCTCAAAACCATTAAAGTTAAATTCTTGTGGCACTAAACCAATGTAGCTTTTGGCTTGTTCGGGATCGCTATCAATATCACTATCAAAGACCTGAACCTTGCCTTCAGTTTTGGTAACTAAGGAGGTGATGATGCCAATGGTGGTTGATTTGCCTGCGCCATTAGGGCCAAGCAATGCAAAAAAGTCGCCTTGCTCAACGACAAGATCAATGTTGTTCAGTGCCTGCAGACCGTTGCTGTAAGTTTTGCTTAAGTTAGAAATAGTTAGCGCTTTCACCGGATTGTCTCAAGCATATTAAAAGGCGCTAGGTTATCATGCTTGTATGTCAGAAGATAATTTTCCCCCACGGCAGGCACAGCGTGTTGTTCCTCCTAAAACGGAAGCAGAACTGCTAACACGATGTCAGGCGATGGCCGGAAAAACATTAGGTCAAATTGCGGCCGAATCGGCGGTGAGGGTGCCTGAAGATCTGCGCCGACATAAGGGCTGGGTGGGTAATTTATTTGAGACTTACCTAGGTGCCGATGCCGGGAATAAGGCCGAACCTGATTTTGTTGGGATAGGTGTTGAGATGAAAACCTTACCGTTAAATGCTCTAGGTAAACACAAAGA
>NZ_CEXLVS010000410.1:0-1936 GCF_982684285.1 Salinicola sp.
TGATGGTTCATTGATTCGCTTTGATACTAATGCAGCTGTTTTACTAAATGCTGCACTTCAACCAATTGGTACTCGTATCTTTGGCCCAGTGACTCGTGAGCTTCGTGGTGAGAAGTTTATGAAGATTATTTCATTAGCGCCTGAAGTGCTATAAGTTAGGAATTGCTGAGATGGAAAGATTAAGAAAAGGCGATCAAGTTGTTGTTACAGCTGGTAAGGATCGTGGTAAACAAGGTGAAATCCTAAACCTGGGAACAGAAGGTAAGTTCTTGGTCCAAGGTATTAATCTTGTTAAAAAACATACAAAACCAAATCCTGCATTAGGAACGGCCGGTGGCATTGTTGAGAAAGAAATGACGATTGATGGTTCAAACCTAGCATTGTTAAATCCTGAAACAGGAAAAGGCGATAAGGTTGGTTTTAAAATTTTAGATGATGGTCAAAAGGTTCGCGTTTTCAAATCAAACGGCGAAGCTGTTGGCGCTTAGGCTACGATAGGTAAATACAGTGAGCAGATTAAAAGATTTTTATCGTGAAACAGTAGTTAAGCAGTTAACAGAACAGTTTGGCTATAAAACAGTTATGGAAGTGCCAAAGATCACCAAGATCACACTTAATATGGGTGTGGGTGAAGCATTGACTGACAAGAAGGTTTTAGAGAATGCAGTTGCTGACATGGAGAAAATCTCTGGTCAGAAAGTAGTCATTACTAAAGCTAGAAAGTCTATCGCTGGCTTCAAATTGCGTGAAGGCTGGCCGGTAGGTTGTAAAGTTACACTTCGTGCGGAACGTATGTATGACTTCTTAGATCGTTTGATAACAATTTCTATTCCTCGGATTCGTGACTTTCGTGGCTTAAATCCTAAGTCATTTGATGGTCAAGGAAACTATAGTATGGGAATTAAAGAGCAAATTATCTTCCCGGAAATCGAATACGATAAAATTGATGTTTTACGTGGTATGGATATTACTATCACGACATCTGCAACAAATGCAGATGAATCCCGAGCATTGTTATCGGCATTCAAGTTTCCTTTTAGAAAATAAATATTGGTTGGATGGAATAAGTTATGGCTAAAGTTTGCATGGTTAATCGCGAGATTAAAAGAGCGAAAATGGTAAAAAAATACGCAGTAAAACGTGCGGAATTAAAGAAGCGGATGATTGATGTCTCAATAAGTTTTGATGAGCGTCAAGAGGCGGCTAAGAAATTTCACGCTTTACCACGTAACTCAAGCTCTGTTCGCATGAGAAACCGTTGTGAAATTACTGGGCGTCCTCATGGCTACTACCGTAAATTTGGTTTGTCTCGAAACAAATTACGTGAGCATGCAATGAAGGGTGATATCCCTGGTTTAGTGATGGCGAGTTGGTAAATAACCAACCTATATTGGAGCTAATTTAAAATGAGTATGACAGACCCAATCGCAGATATGCTGACGCGCATTCGTAATGCACAGCAAGCGAATAAAAGTGATGTAACTATGCCTTCTTCTAAGGTTAAAGTAAGCATTGCAGATGTCTTAAAAGACGAAGGTTATATTGCAGCTTATAACGTAAGTGATGTGGACGGTAAAGCAACGCTTTCTGTTTCATTGAAATATTACGAAGGTAAGGCAGTTATTTCAAAGATCGACAGAGTAAGCCGTCCTGGTCTGCGAGTTTATAAATCAGCAACTGATATACCAACAGTAATCGGTGGCTTGGGTGTGGCTATTATATCTACATCGCAAGGCGTAATGGCTGGTCGTAAGGCGAAAGCACTAGGCCAGGGTGGTGAAATCCTGTGCGCAGTAAGCTAAGCCTTATTATTTGGAGATTGTAAAATGTCACGTATTGCAAACGCACCAGTAGAAATACCAGCAGGTGTAGAAGTATCATTAAATGGTGCTGAAATCTCTATTAAAGGTGCTAAAGGCTCATTGAGTCGTAGTGT
>NZ_CEXLVS010000411.1:0-1922 GCF_982684285.1 Salinicola sp.
TGGAGGTTGAGAAAAATAAGATATAACGAACTTGTTTGACTGCCACGCCACGGCTAATGGCAATCTCATCGCCTGCCATTAATAGGTTTAACTCACGGCTGAGCCAAATAATAATGGCAACGCAGAGTGTGACAAAGGGCAATAGTTGCATCAGGTCACGATAACCTACAATACTGAGCTCACCCATTAACCAACGTAAAATTCGGAAGGAATCGGTGACATTACTTAGGTATTGAGTGAATAGAATAAGGCTAGAAAAGAAGAAGCTAATAGCCACACCCGTGAGCAGTAATGTTTCGGTAGAAAAACCTTGTCGAAAACGGCTGATGCTATAAACGATGCTGATAGCGAGTAGCGCACCTGAGAAGGCGGCAAAGCTAGTGCCATTAATCCCTAAAAAGCTAAAACTCAAGCCCAGAGACACATAGATGGCTGCGCCTAACGATGCGCCACTGGCCACACCTAAGGTGAAGGGAGTGGCCAATGGATTATGGAACATGGCTTGAAAAACCATGCCGCACAACGCTAAACCCGAACCGGCAATAAAGGCAAAGAGTACACGTGGAATACGTATCTCGGTCATGATCCGATGTTTAATCTCGGCACTCACGTGAGCATCAAATCCAAGCATTGGGCTAAGCAGTAATATGAGCAAACTTGCTATTGAGATTAGCACTAAACTGAGTGATGGTTTCATAGCTGCTCATCCGGTAAGGCAATTTTAGCCCCCGTTTGTGGGTGGTCGAGAAATATAAAGTCTTGATCATATAAAGCATGTAAACGTTTGGCTTCAAGAAATTTATCGGCTTGGCCTTGCCAGAGTGTTTGCCCTTCTTTTAAAGCAAGGATTTGTTTGCTGTGTTGACTGGCATGGTTAAGATCATGGCTCACTTCGATGATCGTAATCTGATGTTGTTGATTTAAAGTACGGATAAGGCGATGAACTTCGACTTGGTGATGAGGATCCAAGAAACTAGTGGGTTCATCGAGTAGTAAAATGGGGCTTTGTTGGCATAAAGCAGCAGCGATCATAACGCGCTGACATTCACCACCACTGAGGGTATGCATCTGTCGAGAACTAAATTGAGCAGTGTCGGTGATATCAAACGCATTTTCTAAGGCCAGTTGGTCTGCTGGTTGCCAATCCGATAAGGCTGAGTGGAAAGGATAGCGACCCATTTTGATAAACTCAGCTACGCTAAAAGGTAATTGCCGGCCACTTGATTGCGGAACATAACTGATCAGTTGAGCAAGTTGCTTTTGAGAATAGTCTGAAACCAGTTTGTCGCGGATAAGTAACTCGCCTTTAGATATGGGTAATATGCCCATCAATAATTTGAGCAAGCTACTTTTGCCAGCACCATTAGGTCCGACAATGCACAGATAATCGCCTTTATTTACATCAAAACTGATGTTGTCGAGCAGTGTTATATTGCCGATAGATAGAGATAAATCATGGCTTTTAATCAACAAACTCATGGTTGGTCAAGCTCCCTGTCTATCTCCCAATTAATCTCAGGATGAATTAATTTTGCCATTTGTTCGAGTAATAGAAAAATACGTGGCCCAGGGATGGTGGCATAACCTTGTTCGATAATATAAATTTTCTTATTTTTAACCGCAGTCACTAAATCTAGGCTGCGCCATTGTTGTCGAACACTGTCAAGATTGTAGTCATGATCATCTGCTTCAGGAAAAATATCTAGAATAATGTCGGGGTTGAGCTTCAATATGCCTTCTGCAGATATCGTGGGGACTTTGATGCGTTCATCTTGATAGACATTTTGGCCACCGGCGAGTGAAATTAGATCGTCATAAAAGTCATTTTTACCGGCGATATAGACTGATCTCATTTGGTTGTCGCCAAGGCTATGACCCATTGCCAACATGACTTTGGGTTTGGTTAAGTCATTTGTTTTGTT
>NZ_CEXLVS010000412.1:0-1911 GCF_982684285.1 Salinicola sp.
GCGATAAAGATAAGTGTCATTGACGTTGTATCTGCTTGGTAGCTGAGGTTGGGTGTATCGCTATGGTTATAGTGACTACCATAACCTAGCGCAAGCGCTAAAGCAGTGTCTGGCTTTGTGCGAGATAGTCTTCCCCAATTATAGACCCGATGTTTTATCTCTTTTGGAAGGTTTTCATACTTTTCTGTAAGCACAATTACGGGCGATGCTTCTACAGTTTCACCTTCTGCAAAAGCGCTAGTCGAAAATGAACCCAGCCCTAATTCTTCCGTAACCTGTGCTAGATATATATGTGGAGGCGTAATTTTATCTGTCATGGATGAAATATTTTATATTTATTAATAAGCAGCAATATCAGAGCGAGCATGGAACATTTTAATGCCTCCGTCACTTTTTTCTATGGGCTGTCCGAGTGAAGGCGAAGGTGAGGTTTATTTTGGCATTGGCATTTCTACTAACTCTGACACCTCAAGTGAACCGCCAATATCAAGAAAAGGGCAGGTCTTTGCAACTGACAGTGCCGCTTCCATCGACTCTTCTTCAATTATAGTGAAACCTGACATGGAGGTTGCGCCACCACTGGTCACCCAGCCATCAGAATCTATGGTGCTAGTATTCTTAAGCGGGTTAGCAGGACTAACAGCTGCGTCGCCCAATGACGATAACCAACCCATATATTTCGACATATGTTGCTTACCTTCCTCTGGGCTAGATGGCTGCTCGCCACCTAGATAAACAATAACGTATTGAGGCATATCCTTCTCCTTACTTTCAGTCGTTTGTCTAGCACTTAACATAATGCCATTAGTTACAGGCAATTTGTAGTGCTGAATGAACGGGTATCTTTTCCGTCAACCGTTTTTAGGTACCCGCTGCATACTCTGAATACCAATAATGAGGATCGTTTATTTTACGGTACTCTATAGATGACGTTTCATAAGGCGTGTGGAAGGACGTTTAAGAATGACTACATTCTTGCACTTGGGAGGTCATGCTGATTGCTCTGAGACTGCATTTCCACGCTGCAGCTACTGGTTAGAGAGCAAGTAGGTTATTAAATTACGATTGCCTTGCCAAGTTGCACAAAAAAGTGTGTTTACATCGTTATGTTTATCGTTGACCAGAATAAAGCTGTCTATTTTGCTCAGTTTCTTGTGTTATGTCGTTGTTTCTTTGAAATTGAGCGATGATATTTTGTTTTATTTTAGTGGACGAAGTGCGTGGATGATATTGAACTTGAACCACCTTTTTTCCTTGAGCATCAAAATACTTTTCTACATCGTGATTATGAGGTTTTCTACCCCAGTCTTCACCAATAACAAAAATATCCGCTTTAACTTCCTTACAAACAGAAAGATAATCCAGTTCATGGTAAGGCAGTACAATATCCACACAGCGAAGCGCTTTAAGCATTTCAATACGTTGTTCAAGCGGGACGGCAGGAATATTAGGTTTGTACAGTTTAACAACTTCATCAGATGCAACGCCAACAGCAACCGTGTCACCCAAGCTGGCGCAATATTCTAACAATGCTAGATGACCAACATGTAATAAATCAAAAGTGCCTACTGTATATACTACCATTATGTTATTTAACTCCTAGGTTAAAGTGTTTTCGAACCGTTTTGTTATCTACTATAGAAGCTTCCAGCCATAGACTCCTGTGATGCCAAGTGTATAAATAGCAAGAATATATACATTGACCGGGTTACCAGAAAGTTTGGGCGTTTTGAGCTGCGATACATTCAAAGCGGCAAGCCCTAAACTACTAATGTAGAGAATGACTGTAAAGACACCCGTACTAAAAATACTTTCAAATAAAAATATGAAAACAATTATTATATTGTTGTTATCAAGAGCCAGCCCGGTGTATTTAGACCCACCAGCAAGCCCGAATACACTAAAGTAACT
>NZ_CEXLVS010000413.1:0-1862 GCF_982684285.1 Salinicola sp.
AGGCCGATAGCTTGCAGCCGTGGTCGGCAAAAGGACTCGCATATGCGGCCAGTGAAGACTTATATAGCATGCCAGAAAAAGTAGTGGAAATTATTGAGCAGCAACTTCAGCTTAAACATGCAGAGTAAATCTTAATATGGACGTAAAGGGATAAGATGAAAAAAACAATTTTAGTCACCGGTGGTGCGGGTTATATCGGTAGCCATATATGCGTGGAGCTGCTTCAAGCCGGTTTCAAGGTGGTGGTGGTTGATAATCTATCGAATAGTAGTCGCGTTGCATTAGCTCGAATTAAACAAATAACGGGGAAGAAACTTCATTTTTATCAGCTAGATGTCTGTCATCATGACGAACTGGTCAAGGTGTTTACCGCTCATTCGATAGATATGGTTATTCACCTAGCAGGGCTAAAAGCGGTTGGCGAATCGTGTGAGCAGCCATTAAAGTATTTTCAGAACAACTTGATCTCCAGCATGGTATTAGTTGATGTCATGCAACAGTTTGCTGTTAATAAGTTAGTTTTTAGTTCTTCAGCCACTGTTTATGGTGATCCTGCATCGGTGCCTATTGATGAATCCTTTCCATTGTCGGCAACGAATCCTTATGGTCGTACCAAGCTGATGATTGAAGAAATGTTAACCGACATTACTCAAGCACCGACCAATACTCTTAAGGTGGTATTGCTACGCTACTTTAATCCGGCGGGCGCACACTCTAGTGGTTTGATTGGGGAAGATCCAAACGATATCCCAAATAATTTATTACCTTATGTGTCACAGGTTGCGGTGGGCAAGTTGGCACAAGTGTCGGTATTTGGTAATGATTACCCAACCGTTGATGGCACCGGGGTACGTGATTATATTCACGTGGTTGATTTGGCAAAGGGGCATGTTAAGGCCTTAAGCTTATTAGAAAAATCTCATCGACAACAAGATTGTTTGATTTATAACCTAGGAACAGGTCGAGGTTATAGTGTGTTGGAAGTGATCGATGCCTTCAAACAGGCATCGGGACAAGACATTCCATATCAAATTTCAGCTAGGCGTTCCGGTGACGTTGCAGCATGTTATGCCGATCCACGCTTAGCCAATCAAGAATTAGGCTGGCAGGCTGAAAAGACGCTGATGGATATGGTGACCGATGCGTGGCGCTGGCAATCGATGAACCCTCAAGGTTATGCTACCGATAGTAACGAATCTACGGAAGTCTAAGGGGTGATGTTCCCTTTCTTTAAGAGGTGGCGTATTTTCTCGCCATGGGATAAGACCGCAGTTGTAAATATTTTTCCTTCTATGAGGGCAGTATTTAAGCTCGAGGGAAAAATTATCTCCAAAAGCAGTCAAAGTGAAATTTTTTCGCAAGAGATAGAGGGCAAGACCTATTTTGTGAAGCGATATTTTCGCTCAAATGGTTTGGCAAGTTGGTTAGGGCGGTCACGATTTCGCTTAGAGACAAAAAATCAGCAATGGTTTAATCAAATAGGGATCCCCGCCGCTAGGGTGGTCGCTTATGGCGAATACGCTTTCTTGTTGAAGACGTTAAAAGGAGTCCTGATTACTGAAGGGGTCAGCGACACCAGAGAGTTATCGGAAGTAGCTAAAAATGCAGCGGCTAAGTTTGCTGAACAACACTGGCGCGAGGCGATCATTTTGCAGCTTGCAGCCATCATGTCGACATTACATCAAGCTCGTTTTTGCCATAATGATTTGCATTGGCGCAATATATTAGTGCAACAATCTCACCCTAGCGAGGCACCCAAAATTTTTCTGATAGATTGCCCATCAGGTAAAAAATTAACTTGGCCATTGTTAAATTATCGAAAACTTAAAGATCTCGCCAATTTGGATAAATTGGCTCCAAAC
>NZ_CEXLVS010000414.1:0-1844 GCF_982684285.1 Salinicola sp.
AGTGCAAAATGTATTGCCGGACTTGCGTAAGCGTCATGTGCTGGCATCCGCGGCGGTGAAAATCCTATCAAACGATACAACGGTCAAACAGTTGCAAACGGCATTATCGCGGCAAGACTGGTCACAAATGGCAAGCTTATGGCAGCAAACGTCAACTAAGATGCGGCAGGATGAGGCATTATTGATTCCTTATGTTGAAGGTCAAATCCTGCAAGGTGAACTGGCATCGGCCGTCAGTATGATTGAGAACTTCCTAGCGAAACAATGGAGTGACGTATTGGTATATCAATACGGTCAAATCCAACATGGTGACTTGCTAAAACGTTTGGCGATCGCGGAGTCGTGGTTAAAAAATAATGAAGATAATGCTTATTTACTGTTAACGTTAGGTCGTTTAGCAAAAGCGAATAGTTTGTGGGCCAAAGCAGAAGATTATTTGCGTTCCAGTTTAGATCGTGGCGCGCAAGGCGAGACTTATCAAGTATTGGCTGACGTGCTGGCGGCAGAAGATAAGGCGGAACTTGCTGTTGAGCAATATAAAATTGGGCTTGAATTAATGTTGGCACAAGCAGCCAAGCCTGCCGTTTAAAAAGATGATAGTGAATTAGGTTTTAGAAGTAATTATGGAAGAAGCAAGCTCACAATATTTACTAGATATTTTGGCATTATTATTAGCCACAGTGATGGTGGTGCCAATATTTCACGCGCTACGTTTAGGTGCCATATTGGGCTACCTTACGGCGGGTGTGATTTTAGGTCCATGGGGATTAGGCATTATCACCGAAGTTGATGAAATTCGTCACTTGGGTGAGTTTGGCGTTATTTTTCTGCTATTTGTTCTTGGTATAGAATTAAAACCTGACAAGTTATGGCAGATGCGTCGCTTGGTGGTTGGCTTAGGTATAGGCCAATTATTACTAACAGCTGGTTTGCTTTATGGCATCGCGATTTGGCTAGGAATTGACTCACAAAGTGCCATTATTATTGGTTTTGGATTGGCCTTATCTTCCACCGCATTTTGTTTGAAGCTATTGTCTGAACGTGGTGGCATCACGACCGTGATGGGACGAATGTCTTTTTCAATCCTATTATTACAAGATCTGGCGGTGGTACCGTTATTAGCCTTAATTGCCTATTTAGCGGGCGGTGATCACAGTACCGCTGAGCAAAGTACCAGCTTGTTTTATCCTGTTTTGGTTATTATTGCGATGCTATTTGCGGGCCGATATTTGCTTAACCCTATTTTAGGTCGCTTGGTGGCCAGTAAAGATCCAGAAGTTTTTATTGCTGTCGCCTTATTGTTGGTCTTAGGCGTGGCTTGGATCATGGAGATGGTGGGCTTTTCAATGGCGCTAGGTGCCTTCCTTGCCGGAGTTATGTTGGCGGAATCACACTATCGTCACCAAATTGAAGCCGATATATTGCCTTTCAGGGGAATTCTGCTCGGCTTATTCTTTATGACCGTCGGTATGAGCATTGATTTTGGTCTGCTATGGGAACAATTAGGGGCGATTGTATTGTTAACAGTGGGCTTAATGAGCCTTAAAGCCTTGGTAATCTACATTTTGGTAAGGATCAGTGGTGCGCGTCATGATATTGCCGTACAGAGTGGCGTCTTGCTGTCGCAAAGTGGTGAGTTTGGTTTTGTGATGTTCAGCGCGGCGTCAATGGCAGGGCTTCTGCAGGTGCATTTAAGCCAAATGCTGTCCTTGATTATTGCTCTGACTATGGTTTTGACTCCCTTTGTGGTCAAAGGGGCCAATGTGTTATTAATTCGGTTTTATACGCCAGACACAGAAGAAGACGAAGATTTTTCTGAATTTGTCGATGATTCGGAATCACAT
>NZ_CEXLVS010000415.1:0-1820 GCF_982684285.1 Salinicola sp.
TGGTAATCCAATATAGAAAATTTCATGGTAATTATTGAGGTATTGTTTGGCGATGCTATCGCGCTCTTGAGCCAGTGCCATCGCCTGTTTTAAGCTTATAGTTGGTGTGGTTTTTATGTCGTGTTGTTCTGCTTCTCCCAGACCTCCCGCATCAGCCAAACGGATGGCCTGATAACAGGCTTTTGCATCATCAACGGTTAGGGTATTTAACACGTGAGTTAATACCTCGGGCAGTTGTTCAAAACTGTGGCAGTCATGAATAGCTCGGCATAATGGGGCAAATAATAATACGATGCCTAGATTGGTATTACAGTTAACAACAGATCGGGTTGCCTGAACTGCTTGTAATATTAACTCGCCCACGGTTAAATCTGGACTCGCTAAGACGGGAGCAATAGCCTTTGCACTGAGAAGGAAATCCTCAACCTGCATATTATGACCACCACTAAAGCAATTCACATTGCCCGGTTTTGGCGCTGCTACTTCTTGTTCACAGGCCCACTGAATGCATTCTGCTACTTCTTGGCTAGACAGCATGATCAGATTTTGGCTTGCTTGCTGATACGCTGTTTATTCGATGGGCTAAGGCTTGAGCGAGGTGACCGGCAACATCAATATTAGTCGCTTGATAAAGGCCTTTCCATGCCGGGACACTATTTACTTCAAGTACGGTATAACTGCCATCAGCGGTTCTAATTAAGTCCACACCAGCATAGTCCGCTTGCACTGCGTGTGTTGCTTTAATAGCGAGCTGTTCCATTTCTGGTGTGACGGTGGTGGGTAAACAACGGGCACCTTGTGCGAAGTTAGTTATCCACTGCGTCGATTGTCTGGACATGGCGGCACAAACTTGGCCATCGATCACTAATATGCGCCAATCTTGCCACTCACCTTGTTTAAATGGCTCAATATAGTGTTGTAAGTAAAAAGCATCGCCTACCGCGTCAATAGCCTCAAACTCGGCTAGGGTGGTGATTTTTGCTATGCCTTTACCTTGGCAGCCAAACAAGGGCTTGATCACTAATGTCCGCCCTAGTGATAATTGTTGTTGAACAATTTTTATTGCTTTGGCTTTGTTTTCACAGGCCCAGGTGTGAGGTGTACTTAATTCGGCTAAATGTAAACGTAATGAGGTACGCGCTTTATCGACGGTATGTTCAATGGCACTGGCAGGGTTAAATACCGGTACATTAAGCTCGGCTAAGGTATGTAAGATATCCATACGTAAGGTGATCTGTTCAAGGCTGCCGGGAGCAATGCCTCGAACAATGGCCGCTGCTGGCAGTTGCTCTTCAAATCCGGGGATGGATAAACCGGATGGTTGGTCTAGATCAATGGTGCAATCAGCAAGGTCGGCACAGATCGATTCGATGCCTAACTTAGCCAAGGCTGAGACAAGTTGTGCGCTATGCCAGCCATGAGTGTCATTGAAGATAACGATATGAGGAGAAGTCATAGATAATTGAGTTCAGCAGCGGCGATGGCCGCTGCTGAATGTTTATTTATAAACCAAATGAAAGCGTAAGTAGCTCTTGATTTAACTCACCAGCAGTGAAGCTTTTACCTGTTGCTGAGTTAGTAACAATCACTTTTGCTGGGCTGAATAACATAGGATCAACTTTGAAGAAATCGAAGTCATATGATTTAAAGATTTCAGCAAAAGGGCGACCATAATCGGACGAGGTATTACTCGGCATTTTTTCTGCTAACTCTTGTGCTTCTTCATCACTGCCATTAATGAAGAGGTGAACCATGCCACCGTAAAGAATACCATCGTTAGTACGGCCCATACCGGTTATAAAGTCACCACCAGGAGGTGC
>NZ_CEXLVS010000416.1:0-1815 GCF_982684285.1 Salinicola sp.
CATTTGATGACACACCTACAACTAATCGCGAAACATGGTCAATAGCAGGTGGTGAGGCTGGTGCAGCGATATATACCTTCTTGCAACCCGGTATTTATGCGTACGTTAACCATAACTTGATTGAAGCAATTATGTTTGGTGCAGCAGCTCATGTATCAGTTGAAGGTGAATGGAATAATGACTTAATGGAACAGGTTCAAAAACCTGGTCCAATTCAATAAATCTAGTTGAATAAATTTGAAAGAATAGATTCATAGAGATAGTTATGATGAGATCTATTTTATTAATAATTCTATTTTTTGTGGGGGCTGCAGTAGCAGCTCCTACAGAGGTAGAACAACGAGTTGCATACACCTCATCACTGAATGCCATAGCCTCCTCTGCGATGAACTGGTATGGCAATTTGATATCAACAGATGAACAGGTGTCATTTGCTGCAACGGAACAGGTATGGGATGACTATCGCTCTCGTTATCCTAGCAACATTACTCAGATACAGATTATGAGTACTGACCTGACAAAACTAGATGTCTCGGAACGTTATCAATTTAAGGTTAAATCACTTATCACCTATAAAAATACCGATGATGTTGGTAGCCAATTAAGGGATGAGACATTTACATTTCAAGTAGCACTTCTAGCGAAACCCGTCATTATAAATATAGTTACAGATAAGACTGAACAAGCAAAAATAGTATCGACAGTAAAATTTAATCGCTCATATTATAAAGCACGCGAATTTGCCTACGCATGGTTAGCCCATCTTGATGGTGTCGGTGAGATGACATCAGTAATTCACGCTGAAAAGTGGCTAGATAATGCTAGTTACTCAATGAAAATAGGTGGTGACGAGGTTGAAGGAAAAATATCCGCTACATTGGCCAAGCGTAAACAGTATTTAGCAAAAGGTGGTCATTTATTACGGTCACTTGAAGTGAAAGAATTAAACAATAAATCGAATGTATTTATGCTGGATCTTATTATTGAGTGGGAAGGCGTCAATCATAAAGGAAAGCCAGTACAGGCTAAAATTCACCAAGAAATCGAATATAGAATACAGGACAATAATGCATGGCAAGTGATCTCAATTAAAGAGAAGCATTTACTGCCAGATAACGAGTCTTGGGTGAGGTTATTATGTTGAATAAGTTGATGAGGTTGACGGTTATTGCCTTACTAAGCTGGTCAAGCTTCGTTTCCTCAGAGGTTGAAACATTGCCTATTTTAAGTGGTGTGGGGGGAGACTTCTCTGCCATTAATGCTGACGGAGAAGCGATTGAATTTAGCCGCTTCATAGGCAAGGTTGTGGTTATTGCATTTGGTTACACTAATTGTGCGGATATTTGCCCCTTCACATTGGGATATTTAAAGCGACTCTATGCTGCTTTATCAGCGGATGAGCAGGAGAAAATGCACGTTGTATTTGTAACAATTGATCCGGAATACGATACGCCTGGGCATTTAAAATCTTTCATTGGTCACTTCAATAAAGACTTTATTGGTCTATCGGGAACACAAGAGCAAGTTGATTATATTGTGTCGCTTTATCAAGCAGAATATAACAAGTTATCAGCACTCAATGTACCCACAAAGGAGATTCGACGAGTTAACCCTAAACTATTTGCCGATGCAGAAGATGCTAAAGAAGATAAAGCATCACTTTATAGTCACACAGTGACACTTTATCTCATTGATAAAGAAGGCTACACACGAAGCCTTGAGTACACGGGCACACCTTTAGAAGAATTTACCAGCAAAATACGGCAGTTAATTAATGAATAGCCGACGAATTGTGAAAAGCATTCTCATGGTGTT
>NZ_CEXLVS010000417.1:0-1814 GCF_982684285.1 Salinicola sp.
TTGACGACCGCTACGTATTTTATAACTAGAACCGCTAGTATTTAAACCTGAGGTAGCGGCTACATCATAGCTAAAGCCTTCTGCAATCTCACCACTAAACATCACACCGGCTTCCCACCATGTAGCAGGAATAATGTTCTTTTCAATCGGGTTACGTTCTGTACCATAAAATGTAGGTGGTTCATGTGTTTCGTTGATAATGCCCACTGGTGTTAAGAATAAACCACCGGTAACACTGTGCTTGTCATTGATATCGTATTGGATATACGCTTGTTCTAATTCAATTTCACCGGCTTTTTCTTCGCCAGCAATACTATGCTCAAGCTCTAATTCAGAGAAGAAACGTAAGTTATCGGTGAATTCATGACCAAAGAATAAAACAAAACGATGGAAATCAACTTCATCTTTATCTGACGAGCCATGTTGATCATTCAAGTTGTTATAGTGCAATTCACCATAACCACCAATGGTTGTTTTATCAGACAATAGCTTCGCTGATTTAACGGCTTCTTCTGTTGCAACTGCCACTGCTTCAACCGCTTCACTGGCTTCTAGAGCCACTTGCTGGGTTGCTTCTACTTTAGTTTTTAATGTTGCATTCTCAGCTTGTAATTCTTTATTTTGTTGTTGCACGTCAGCCATTTGGCCTTTCATTTCTTGCAACAAAGCCCAGATTTCTTCATTGGTGGGTGCCGCAGCTTGAACTACGCCAGCTAGCAATAAACTCGTAGCCAATAAGGTACGTTTGAATTTCACAGCGAATTCCTTTTTATGATGGAAAGGGTTAAAAGATGGAGGAAAATTATACGTAACCCGTGAAACAAATACTAATCATTCTTATTTAGAATGACATTATTTTATTTATTAAGTTACTTATTGTTGTATTTATACAACTAAGCCGGGGGAGACTTATGTCATTGCCAGGAAAAAGGAGATATTGTGATCAATCCAAATGGCGAAACCGCAACCCTATAGAAAAAACTGATGACTTCTTTAGACAAATAAAGCACTTCGATTAAATAGCTCATTTTCATCCTGCCGGTATTGAATCAAAGCGCAATGCACTCGACATCGATGACTAGAATCATCATCAATAGCATTGATGCTCGACCAACAGGTCATGGACAAAAATTTCCTTTCCAAACCTGCCGGCAGCGTGTGGATAATTTTTATTTAGTTAAAATCAGTTTATTGTTACGAGTTACACGTAAATAATAGGGTTCACCCCGATGTTCGATCACCAACATCTTACGGCCCATAAACATACTTTCGGTACTAAAATCTATCGACTTTGCTACCGCGATCTCTGGGTTTATTTCCAATTTAGTTTCAGTTTTCATCTCTTTTCCCTCAACTATGTAAAGTTCTAACATTACTTTTGTCACTGCTTTCAATTCCACGCTGTGATTGCATTTGGATCAAACCTTTGTTGATATCTAGAGCAAGGTCCTTGTAATGCTTTTCAGACAGGCGCAGGGTTAATGGGCCCATGGTTAAATGGATCAAACCACAGTCTGCACAATGCTGAATATCACAGGTTGATGACATATATAAAGTATCGAGTTGGCATTTTGATGCGCTCATTTGTGTTGTCCTTGTTTAATCAATTAAATACTGTCGTAAACAAACCACTTTCATCATAGAAAACGTTAGCTTTAATATTTATTCGTGATTTTCTATATAGCTTTTGCCAAATCTTGGCTTTATCGCTCCAATCCTGCTGCTCTTTTAAGTTATGAGTTTGCTCAAGTAATAAATGATAATTTCGTGAAATCATTAGGGCCAAACATGGATTTCCATCTTGCTGATACAGG
>NZ_CEXLVS010000418.1:0-1810 GCF_982684285.1 Salinicola sp.
CATCATACGCACGCTTCACTTGATGCGTTCGTACCACGCGTTGTTCATAATCGGTCATTTTTGCTGTTACTTCTGCTTGTCTATTTCTTAGACGAACAACTTCACGTTCCGCCGAATCAATCTTCGAATTCAGCTGTAAATAAATGGGGTTTAATGGCGGTTTAGCTTCTTTATTTTTCTTCTCGGCTACTGCTGTTTTGCTAGCATTCATTGATACGTCATTCAGTTGAGCTTCAAGAATGCCGACCTTACTCACCGCTGCTTTCACATCGGGGTGACTTGAAGAATAACGTTGTTGTAATTGTTTTAACTGTGTTTGAGCCTGTTTTAATTCCTGCTCTAGTTCATCAATTCCAGAACCCTTGATACCCAGTTCATCCTCTAGACTGTTAATTTGTCTTTTAAGTTGTAACACATCCGGGTGGTTAGCTGAATATTTTGCTTGCAAGCGACTAAAATCTGCTTTGGCCTGAGTTAATTGGACTTCTATAGAGGATGGTTGTTGACTAGTACCGGTTAGTGCTGATGGTGTTGATGCTAAATAGGTCTGTAAATTAGACTGCTCTAAAGTCATGGTGATGACGTGATCTTTAAGCACCATGATCTGATTTTGATTAGCGGTCAATTCATCTTGTAAGCGTTCTACGGAAGACAGATTGTATTGTAATAATTCAGGCAAGCTATCACTATATTGATCCTTAAACTCAGCAATTTTCTTTTCTAACGATTGTATCTTACGCTTGAATTTATCGGCTTCGGCTTCTAAGAATGCTTGTGTTTCCGTTGCTCGTTCTGTCCGAGTTCGTACATTTTCAGTGAGAAATTTGGTCACCAATTCATTGGCTACTTTTTGAGCCAGTTGTGGTGACTTATCCATAAACGAGACGTTAAAAGCGATGCTGGCCAGCTTAGTACGTCCACTTCTAGGGTCAGTCACATTTGCACTCACCATGCCGACCGCCATGTTTGCACGAAATAAGGCCACAATCTGTGATGGTGGTGCGCTTTTACGCATATCAGGGTAAAGGTTATATTTTTTGACAATACCCATCACATTGGCGGTGGTCACAATGCGTTGTCTGATAATCTCTATACGTTGATCGGCATAACTGGTTACGGTTGACCGTATCAAGTCATGAGGAATTTCTTGTGATTCAATTAAAATCAAACCCTGTGACTTATAAGTCGCTGGTAACAGATAGGCAACTGCTACACTCGCGGCTATCAATATTAATGCCGGAATAATAACCAGGTATTTATGTCGTCTAACTACATCTAGATAATCAGCTAAACTTTTAACTTCTTCTTCCATTTTATTCTCTAGTGATTATCGCGAGGCACGAAGGCCATCCCAATCATAGTTCAAAGTTAACATTAGCGCATTGCTATCCACGTCATTTTGAGCTGATCGTTTTTGTTGACGGTAAGTATAGCTAAGGTTAAGTCCAATATTACGTTCAACTTGCCAGCGCAATGAGGGTGAAAAATTGATATTTTCACGTTGGTCGTTACCATCATCATCAGCAGAGGTGGTTTCCTGGTAACTGCCACTAATATTAGCAGTTAATGTTTCACTCAAGTCTCTAGACCACGTGACATTCAGCCCTGTTTGTTCAGTTACATCGCCATCACTCGAAGGCGACAGTGCTCGTGAAATACCTATCGTTAGACTATCGATTTCACCTTGCCTGCTTACGGTAAAATTGAACGACGAACCAGAACTACTATTACTGTCTTTATTTCCCAGACTATCTGTTTGTTCGCTGTTTAAATAACGTGCGCCTACTCGGCCGTTAATTTGCCACGTTTC
>NZ_CEXLVS010000419.1:0-1781 GCF_982684285.1 Salinicola sp.
GCATCTGCTGAATTGTCTAGTGGCTATATGCAACTTGCTGAAGGTAAATGTGGCGAAGCTAAATGTGGCGCTGACAAGAAAAAAGCTGAAGGCAAATGTGGCGAAGCTAAATGTGGCGCTGACAAAAAAGCTGAAGCAGAAGGCACATGTGGCGGAGATAAAACTTCTGAAGGAAAATGTGGTGAAGAAAAGAAAGCTGATAAAGAAGGTAAATGTGGTGAAGGTAAATGTGGCGCTGACAAAAAATAAGATAGTGAGTTAGAGCGACAGCTTATGGAAGGGGCTCTTTATGAGCCCCGTTTTGTAAGCAGATGTAATGTCTAGTATAGGTGGGCATCGAAATTATAAGGTGTTGTAATGAGACGTTTATCACAGTTGTAATTTCAATCTTACTTAACAAAAATAATGTTGTAACGGAGAATAAGAATGTTTGTATGCAAAATTGCCAATCGCTTGCAATGCTGGTTGAACTGTACTCGAATGGCTGACTTTTTAGCACCACTGGCCTTGCGATTGTATCTTGCCCCCGCCTTTTGGATTGCGGCCAATAATAAATGGAACCCATTTGACGCGACTAGCTCTTTGGATAGCACCGCGGAATGGTTTGGTAATCCGGATTGGGGATTAGGCTTACCGTTTCCTGAATTAATGGCTAATTTGGCATGGGGCGCCGAATACTTTGGTGCCATTGCAGTGGTATTAGGTTTCGGCCTACGTTGGTTTGCCATTCCGTAAATGGGAACGATGATCGTCGCAATATTCTCGGTTCATTGGGGAAATGGTTGGTTGGCAATTTCTGGTCCTAGCGCTCAGTTAGATGTCGCACGGGAGATTTTGATGGAACATGGTGATTATGAATGGTTAACGCAAAACGGCAGTTTTGTGGTTTTAAATAACGGCATCGAGTTTGCGACTACCTACTTCATTATGCTGTTGGCCTTGTTTTTTATTGGTGCAGGCAAATATGTGAGTGTCGATTATTGGATAGCGAAAAAATTCTCAAATTGTTAGAGGTACTGTAAATGTTGATTCGTAAAAATAAACACGGCGAACTTCTGGAATCTGAAGTCACTGACCATCAGGTGTATTTAAACCGCAGACAGTTTTTAAATACCAGTGCCACTATTGCGACGGCAACGATGTTGCCGATGGGCTTAGTAATTGCGGGCACTGAGCCGGTACCCACCTTTACCGATCTTGTTACCAGTGATTTTGCCGACGGTGAAGAGTCATCAAGCTTTGAAGCCATCACCACCTACAATAATTTTTATGAATTTGGCACCAGTAAATCATCACCAGCAGTATTAGCGACTGAGTTTCCAGATAAAAGTCAGCCATGGAAGGTCACTATCGATGGTGAATGTGATAAACCCGGTGACTATCATTACGATGATTTGATTCGACCTTTTACCATGGAAGAACGGATTTATCGCCTGCGCTGTGTTGAAGGCTGGTCGATGGTGATTCCCTGGGTTGGATTCTCGTTGGCGGATTTAATCAAACGTGCGCAACCAAATTCACGGGCTAAATATGTAGAGTTCACCACGCTATATGATCCTGAGCAGATGCCTGGTCAACATAGGAAAGTATTGGACTGGACCTACACGGAAGGTCTGCGTATGGATGAAGCAATGAACCCGTTAACATTACTTGCGGTAGGTCTTTATGGCCAAGAGTTATTAGGTCAAAATGGTGCACCGATCCGTCTGGTGGTGCCATGGAAATATGGCTTTAAGAGCATTAAGTCGATAGTTCGCATTCGTTTTGTGGAACAACTACCG
>NZ_CEXLVS010000420.1:0-1773 GCF_982684285.1 Salinicola sp.
GTGCACTCTGTGATGTATTTGATGCGTTGACATCAGAGCGACCCTATAAAAAAGCATGGACAGTTGCAGATGCGATGACGTTAATTAAGGAGCAAAGTGGTAAGCATTTTGAACCTAAGTTAGTCACATGTTTTGAGAGCATATTGGATGATGTTTTAGCGTATCGTAGTGAGCATTTGGATGAACTTCAATTTCAGGTGGCTGCAGTTGAAGCCCCGGTGGACGGACAATGACGGGCACGGAATCAATAAGAATTTTACTCGCTGAAGATAATGCGAGTGTTTTAGCCTTACTTAAAAAGTTTCTACAAACAACCGGTCACATTGTTGAAGTCGCGGAAAATGGTCAACAAGCCTTGGATATGTATTTACAGAATCCGCCTGATTTACTATTGACTGACATTAATATGCCGGTGATGAATGGTCTAGAGTTAATTGATAAGGTTAGGCAGCATCAGACAGAAACGTGGATCCCAATCATCGTTTTAAGTGCACTGGGTGATGAAAAAGATATTATTCATGGTTTAGATACGGGGGCGGACGATTATTTAACTAAGCCGATAAACCTCAGCATTTTGAGAGCCAAAATTAAATCGATGCAGAAGATGATTAGTCTGCAAGCGATAAACAAACAAACAAAGGAATCTTTGCGGCAGGCCAATTACGATTTGGAGCAAGAACAAAAACTGGCTAAAAACCTGGCTGATAAGATGCTGGATCAGGGGAATATAGAGCACCCAACAATGGACTATTGGCTATGTGCAGCTGAACATTTCAGTGGCGATCTTATTGCTGCTGCAGAGACCTCAGATGGACGACTTTATGTTCTAGTCGCGGACTCTTCTGGCCATGGATTAGCCGCAGCCTTACCCACACTTGCGGTGGCTAGAATTTTCCATGCGATGAGTGACAAAGGCTTTAGCATTCCTAGCATTGTCGCCGAAATGAATTCAGCAACTAAGTCGATGTTGCCAAAAGATCGCTTTGTTGCAACCGCCTTATTTGCAATTGATTTTCATCATAAAATGATTGAATGTTGGAATGGTGGTTTGCCGGCAGCCATGGTTGTCGCTAAGTCAGGCCAAGTTCTGCATGAATTTTCATCTAAAAATGTGGCGATAAGTATTTTACCCACCGAGCAATTTGATTCGCGGACAGAGGTCTATCATTGGGATGAACCCTGTGAGTTGATTGCCTATACCGATGGTGTGATTGAAGCTGAAAATCCGTCGGGTGAACAGTTAGGGCTCACGGCTCTGCTGTCATCGATCCAAGCTCATCCTCATGGGCAACGGATACAAGCGATCAAACAGCAGGTGTTAGCACATCTGGAGGCAGAACAAGGTGAGGATGATATCTCATTGCTAGCGGTTAACTGTGAGAATGAGCCCGAATCATAAGCTCCTTAAGTAGCGAATTTATATCTATTTGAGTTATGTGTTTGCTATCAATATTTATCACCGTTGATAACGCTGATTTATGCAGTGGATGCCAGTGTTTCAGTTGATGAACTAGCCGCTAAATCGGCATCAGACATCGTTTTAGTTCTGTTTTCTAACCGTTGCTGTAATACCTTTATCTTTCGCCATCGTTAACTTTTATCGCTAATTGTCAATAGCTAGCCAATTGAGTAAAAAATTGATTATTAGTGTGATAGGTAGTGAGTTGAGCGCTATGCTACTCTGCATGAATGATGATGAATTAAGGCTAGAAAATGAAGCAGATAAACATCCCACACATTAATGAAGAATCAGTCCAGACTATTCTCGATATT
>NZ_CEXLVS010000421.1:0-1748 GCF_982684285.1 Salinicola sp.
CTTGTTTATTTCCATGACCATGATTCTCCTTGGAGCGGTATTATTCCGGAAGATAACTAACCCGATTATTAATCGTATTCGTGAAAGTGAACATCGTTATCGTGCTTTAGTTGAAGAAATAAACGAATGGGTGTGGGCCGTCAATAAAGAGGGGGTGATTACCTATAGCAGCCCCTATGTAAAAGGATTATTAGGTTATGACGATCAGCAGATTATCGGTAGGAAACTAGTTGATCTAGTCGATAAGCAGTCAAAAGATAATTTGCCCAGAGGTTTCCAAGGTCACCCAACGCACATCCAGGCGGTGAATAATATTGAATTGCTTGTCAATAAGAGCGACGGGCAGTCAATTGTAATGGAGTTAAGTGCCGTACCTGTTTTTTTACCGGGACGTGTTTTTAGCGGTTATCGGGGCGTGGCGCGTGATATTAGTGAACGTAAACAAGCAGAACAGTTACGTAATGATTATCAACACAAATTAGAACAAGATGTTGCAGCGCGCACTGCGGAGTTACATGAAATTAATGAGGAGTTAAAAAACTTCACGTATATCGTTTCGCATGATTTACGTTCTCCATTGGTCAGCATTGTTGGTTTTTCGAATGAGGTGAAATTCGATGTTGAATCGCTATTAGCTGAGCTGGATATCCAGTCTCTTTCTGAAATTACTAATGAACGCTTAGAGTCGACGATTCCAGAATCATTGGATTACATCAATAAGGCAGCGGAGAAAATGGAAGGGCTTATTACGAATATTCTCGAATTATCAAGGCTAGGTCGACGTAATATAGAGCTTGAATTAGTGAGCAGTGAAGCAATCGTAGATAAAAATATCAAGGCCTTGGCATATCAGCTTGATAAAGTGAATCTAACGATAAAAGAGTTACCAAAGTTGAACACCGATGAATTAGCCTTAGAACAGATCTTTGGCAATTTGCTGGGCAATGCGGTGAAATTTCTCCAGACAGATCGACAAGGTGAGATTTCAGTCTGGGCAGAGCGCGATCAAAACTGTTGGCATTTTTTTATTAAAGATAATGGCCGTGGCATTGCGGAAGAGGATATTAAACATGTATTTGAAATTTTCCGTCGTGTTGGGCCGCGAAATGTAGTCGGTGATGGGATGGGATTAACCTATGTTCAGACCTTGGTCAGACGCTTAGGTGGTCGAATTCAATGCACTTCGACCTTGGACAAAGGTACGACCTTTAGCTTCAGCATACCGATTATCTCGGCTGAGTAACAAAGTATGATTTGGATATGATTTCAATTCTTCACTAGTTTAAATGTAGGCAGCTAAATTATGAGCATGAAATTTAATACCATTATTCTGGTTGATGATGAACCTGCACATGCCACCTTGGTAGAACGAAACTTAAGACGGGTGGGATTTAAACACAACATCCTTAAACTGGAACGCGGTCAAGAAGTATTAGATTTGATTTTTGGTCTTGGTGATTATGAACAACTTCCCGCCCCTGATTTCCCCCTTATATTGTTGGATCTTAATATGCCAGGAAAAAGTGGCATGGATGTGCTGAAAGAGATCAAAAGTAATGTGGAAACCAGCCATATTCCCATTATTGTATTGACTACCTCAGATGATCCGGCAGAAATTGAACAATGTTATCGACTGGGCTGTAATGCTTACATTATTAAGCCTGTTACGCCCGATGAGTTTAAAGAAAAAATGGGGGAATTAGGTAAGTTTTTAAATATTTTAAGTTCGCCATCCTGCCCAGCCATAT
>NZ_CEXLVS010000422.1:0-1748 GCF_982684285.1 Salinicola sp.
CTTATCCAGAATGTGATTACACACGTAATATCGATGGTGAAGAAGCGGAAAGCAATGAACCAGAAGTCGTGGACGGTCGCAAGTGTCCTAAATGTGAGTCAGATTTATGGGTGCGAACAGGTCGTTACGGTAAATTTATTGGTTGCAGCAGTTATCCAAAATGTAAACATATTGAATCATTGGAGCAACCGACCAATACTGGGGTAACGTGCCCGCAGTGCAATAAAGGTGAAATCCTGACGCGAAAATCTCGCCGCGGTAAGATTTTCTATTCTTGTTCTGGTTATCCAGACTGTGATTATGCGTTATGGAATGAACCTTTGGCAGAAGCATGCCCTGATTGCCAGTGGCCGATTCTCACGGTTAAAACAACTAAAAGTCGTGGTACAGAAAAAGTCTGCCCACAGAAAGAATGTGGCTTTACCGAGAAGGTTGAATCAGCTTAAATTTAATTAGATTAGTTGGGTTGGCGGAGTGTTATCATCCGCTAGCCTTATTTTCGCAGCTGCTTGAACTTAGCCTCTAGCCCCGCTGACTTGATCACGGTATTGACGATGGTTTCTTGTTCTTTCAGTGCCGCGACGGTTTCATCGAGCAACTTTCTATCTTTTTCTAATAAACTACGTTTTAAATCAATGCCGTAATAAATGAGGTTATCAAATTTATTAAACAGCGGTTTAACCTTAGAGGTCTCTAGAAAAGCGCTGTTTTTTTCTATAACGGCGGAGTAATAGTCCTTTTTTGCTATATATTTTGGCGTCCACTGGAAGTTTCTGTATCGAGTGAAACCATAGGCATCATCTGCTTTTTTATGTTTTTTGAACGCGGTTAAAAGCGTATTAACGGTCTCTAAGTAGGTGTTGGCAAAGCTTAGGGTGAACGCATCAATATTGTCTGCATTCAGTTCAAGAATTTCAGTTCCTGGGGCGGTGTCATTTTCAGTGCTGTTATCGCTGCAGCCGACAAGGAAAAGACTTAGGCATAAGCAGAGTAATAAAAGGTTAGGTTTAAAAGCGGACGGTGTATGCAGACCAAAATTAATGTCATAGCGACTATTTATTTTGTTCTCAGTTGTACTGAAATTCATCATTTTGCAAACCTCAAAACCTCTACGGGTACTTTCTAATCTACCTTGAATTGGGAAAAAGTTCTAGGGACGGTTTTTTGGTTTTAATGATGTAAAGGGCAGAGACGCTAAATCCGACTATTGTTGTAGAGATTGGGTTTGGATAATGTTGTCTAGAAAACCCAGCGTTTCCAGAATGAAAACGCTGGGTGAACTTATTTAGAACGAATAAACTATTCCGCCGGTAATAAGATCGATATCGGCATCAGCAACATCATTGAATCGTTCCCTCTCAACACGTACGCCTAAGCTATCCGTGAAGGAATAGCCGATTCCAGCACCAAACATAATGTCTGTACCGCTATTATCACAGCAGCAGATGAGGCGCTAAAACCATTAGCATCGAATTCTGCAGTTGCAGCACTAGCATCGATAGTTTTTCCTTGAGCTGAACGGGGTAGCGGTAAATTAATTAGCCTTTAAGTCATTAAACGATTGATGGGCGATGTTTGTTGCTTGCTCGACCGTGCTAGCTAATACGTTAAAGTGGCCCATTTTCCGGCCAGTACGGGCTTCTTTTTTACCATACAAATGCAATTTATTTTCTGGGCGAGATAATAAGCTATCCCAGTGAGGCTCACTCTTACCCCAAACGTCACCAAGAATGTTAATCATGACAACG
>NZ_CEXLVS010000423.1:0-1732 GCF_982684285.1 Salinicola sp.
GATCGGATATCCGACGCCATAAAAACACGGTGTGAACTTACCGATACGCATAAACCCTACCGTCAAGATGACGAAATACAATACGAAGACTTTACTATTTATCCTTTAGTCGCTGGTGGCATTGAAGGTGCAGTATTACGTATTGATAATGTTACTGAACGTGTTCGTCTTGAAGAAATGATGATTCAATCGGAGAAAATGCTGTCAGTTGGTGGACTTGCAGCCGGTATGGCCCATGAAATTAACAATCCTTTAGCCGGTATGATGCAAACAGCAACCGTAATGACGGGTCGTCTCACTAATAAATTACTGCCTGCCAATCGTGCAGCTGCGAAAACAGCAGGCATAGATTTAAATTCATTGTATGACTATATGAACGATCGAGGCATTTTAAGAATGTTATCGGCCATTAATGAATCTAGCCTACGTATTGCAGATATTATCGACAATATGTTGACCTTTGCTAGAAAAAGCGACGTTATTTCATTACCGGGTAATATGGCAATATTATTGGATAAATCGCTGGCTTTAGCCTCAACCGACTATGATTTGAAAAAACAATATGACTTTAAATCTATCAATATCATCAAAGACTATCAGGATGACCTACCAGAGATACCCTGTGAAGCAAGCAAAATCCAGCAAGTCTTGTTAAACCTGTTTAGAAATGGTGCTCAGGCCATGCAAGCAGCCAATACCATAAACCCGACCTTTATTTTACGTACCCGTTATCAAGACTACGACAAGATGATTACGATAGAAATTGAAGATAATGGTCCGGGCATGGATAAGGAGGTCTCTAAGCGGATCTTTGAACCCTTTTTTACCACCAAACCCGTTGGTATCGGTACCGGTTTAGGTTTAAGCGTGTCCTACTTTATTATCACTGAAAATCATGGTGGCGAAATGACGGTGATGTCAGAGCCAGATAAAGGCAGCCGCTTTATTATTCGGCTCCCCTTACAACAACCTGAACGACTAAAAGAATAATTGGCTAGTAATTAGACCAATCAGGCCTCCAAACACCCCACCCCAAACAACAAGCCAACCTAGGTGCTCTCGTATCATCGTTTGGATAATCTCTTTCACCATGATAGGAGTGAGCTCATCAAGACGCGCGTTCACTACATGCTCAATTTGCTGATGGATATCTTCACTCACCGGATTACTGGTTAGTTTGGCTCGCACACTGGCCTGAAACGACTCACTATGAGCCATATCGTTAAGCGATGCTTTCATTTTGATAATAAAAGGCTCTTTAAGCGGGATTAATGCTTCTTGGCCACCAAACATAGACAACATACTGCCAAATGACGATTCCATGATCGTGGATACCAAGCCATCATAAGTTGGGCTGAGATCTGTTTCCTCAATGATCTCATGAAAATCCAGATGATGATTGGCATCTTCTGTCACCATTTCAGTAAAAAAACGGTCTAAATTTTCCTTACTAAAAAATTGATCCATCACCAAGTTATATATGCCCAATTTATAGTCTTTGAATCGTGCTGTTATTACCCCTGAACCATATAAGCCCGGCACTTTTTCAAACAACATGTGAATGGCCAACCAATTTGTCACGCCACCGGCTAAGGCGAATAAGCCCGTAGCTAATACCGCGTCACGTAATGGGCCATCCATTGCCAAGCCAGCCGCAATGAGGCTGGCAGCAATGATGTTAGTAAGAAGGCTTTTATTCATCCGTCCACTTTTTTAATGCAGCAATAATTTG
>NZ_CEXLVS010000424.1:0-1724 GCF_982684285.1 Salinicola sp.
CCAGAGACTATTAACTACCGTACGTTCAAACCAGAACGTGAAGGTTTGTTTTGCTGCAAATTGTTTGGACCTGTTAAAGATTACGAATGTCTTTGCGGTAAATACAAACGCCTAAAACATCGTGGTGTGATCTGTGAAAAATGTGGCGTAGAAGTGACGGTTGCCAAGGTACGTCGTGAGCGTATGGGGCATATTGAGCTAGCTAGTCCAGTGGCGCATATTTGGTTCTTAAAATCATTGCCTTCACGTATTTCACTGTTCTTAGATATGACCTTACGTGATATCGAACGGGTATTGTATTTCGAAGCATTTATTGTTGTTGATGCGGGCATGACACCGTTGGAAAAAGGTCAGTTATTGTCAGATGACACGCTTTTACAAGCGGTTGAAGAACATGGTGATGACTTTGATGCGCGCATGGGTGCTGAAGCGATACAGCAATTGCTACGTAATATCGATGTGGTAAAAGAAATGGATGTTATTCGTGAAGGCATCGAAGCTACTAATTCAGAAACGAAGATCAAGAAATTAACTAAACGTTTGAAATTAATGGAAGCGTTTAGTGAATCGGGTAATAAACCTGAGTGGATGGTAATGGAAGTTTTACCTGTTCTGCCACCAGATTTGCGTCCATTAGTGCCACTAGACGGTGGTCGTTTTGCCACTTCTGATCTGAATGATCTATACCGTCGTGTCATCAACCGAAATAATCGCTTAAAACGTTTATTAGATCTTAATGCACCTGACATCATCGTCCGTAACGAAAAACGGATGTTACAAGAGTCAGTGGATGCCTTATTAGATAATGGTCGTCGTGGTCGTGCTATTACCGGTACTAACCGGATGCCATTAAAATCATTAGCCGATATGATCAAAGGTAAGCAAGGTCGTTTCCGCCAAAACTTATTGGGTAAACGAGTTGATTACTCTGGTCGTTCAGTTATCGTTGTTGGTCCGTACTTGAAATTACATCAATGTGGACTACCTAAAAAAATGGCATTGGAGTTATTCAAACCATTTGTGTACGGTAAATTAGAACGTGCAGGATTAGCAACGACCATTAAAGCAGCCAAGAAAATGGTTGAACGTGAAGGCCCAGAAGTGTGGGATATTCTTGAAGACGTTATTCGAGAACATCCCGTTATGCTTAACCGTGCGCCAACATTGCATAGATTAGGTATTCAAGCGTTTGAACCCATATTGATTGAAGGTAAAGCGATACAATTACACCCGCTAGTCTGTGGTGCATTTAACGCCGACTTTGATGGTGACCAAATGGCGGTACACGTTCCATTGTCGATTGAAGCGCAATTAGAAGCACGGATTTTGATGATGGCAACCAATAACATTTTGTCACCAGCCAATGGTGAGCCGGTGATTATTCCATCACAAGATGTGGTATTGGGTCTGTATTACATGACGCGTGAATTGATAAATGCCAAAGGTGAAGGCAGCAAGTTTGCTAACTTGGCTGAATTAAAACGCGCCTTTGATAATAATGAAGTGGGGTTGCACGCAAAGATTACTGTTCGACTCGAAGAGACGGATAACACTCTGCCTGAACCAGAACAAACTAGAACTATCCGAGTAGAAACTACTGTTGGACGTGCAATCGTGTCAAGTATCCTACCTAAAGGATTGCCATTTTCGATTGTTGATCGTGAATTGAATAAAAAAGCGATTGCCGACATGGTCAATATCTCATACCGTCGTATGGGGTTAAA
>NZ_CEXLVS010000425.1:0-1716 GCF_982684285.1 Salinicola sp.
CGTGGTGGTTTGGCGATATCGGTTGTTATTGTTGGGGCCTTATTAGCGGCCACCACCGGTGTGGTGGGTGCCTCCGTAGTGACCATGGCAGTGATTGCCCTACCCGTGATGTTAAAAAATGGTTATGCCCCCAGTTTAGCCGGTGGCGTCATTGCAACATCAGGCACTTTAGGTCAGATCATTCCGCCCAGCATTATTTTAATTTTATTAGGTGATGTCATCGGTGTGCCGGTTGGCCAACTCTTTATTGGTGCAGCTATACCCGGCCTGATGTTAGTCATCGCCTATATTGCCTACATCGCCTTTATTGCTTGGAAAAAACCTGAACTTGCTCCAGCTATCACTATCGCGCCAGAAACCACAGGAAAACTAGCATCCAAAGTATTCAAAAGCATGCTGCCACCATTAGCCTTAATCATCGCGGTATTAGGGTCTATCTTCTTTGGCATTGCCTCCCCGACCGAATCGGCGGCTGTTGGTGCTTTAGGCGCGATATTACTAGCGGTACTGCATAAAAAATTAAGCTTAGATAATCTCAACAAGGCCATGCAACAAACCACACGTTTAACCAGTATGGTGTTTTTGATTTTGATTGGTGCCACCGCCTTTGGCCTGGTCTTTGTTGGCATGGGTGGTGACGATCTGATCTTTGATATCTTTAGTGGCCTGCCGGGTGGCAAGTGGAGCTTCTTGATCTTAAGTATGTTGCTGATTTTTGTTTTGGGTTTTTTCTTAGACTTTATCGAAATCTGTTTTATCGTGGTGCCAATCATCGCCCCTATCGCCATACACATGGGCCTCGATCCTCTGTGGTTTGCCTTATTGATTGCCCTTAACCTGCAAACTTCATTCTTAACACCACCGTTTGGCTTTTCTCTGTTCTATCTTAAAGCCAGTGCACCGACATTAAAGTTACAAGATATCTATCGCGGCGTGGTGCCCTTTATTATTATTCAAATCATCGTATTGGGACTGATCATTGCTTTCCCATCGTTAACCTTATGGCTACCGAGCCTAATGGAATAATACAAAAAATCTAGGAAGGCTCATAGGATTCAATGGAATGAATGAATTAATATATTTTTCTACTAAAGGAGGCCTTTTCACCGGTTTCTTTGACATTTTGTTCGAGCTCATTGCAAAACTAGTATTCAAGGTTTTTTTTCGTACAGCTGCTTGCACTGTCGGCACTACATGCGAGCCCACCCTTAATATTTAGGCTGTTATAACAGCAGTTATCGTTCTAATAGTTATATTTTTTCTTATTTTCAAACCACGTGACAAATTAAAAAATCACCGTCATTAAAAATTCAAGCAAGACAAGACGGAGGAAAAAGAAGAAATAAAATCAGTAACCTTGCTCCAATTTTTTTTTGATAACCCCATCACATTTTTAAAATATCGATGCTAAAGCACTCCATATATTCGTCGATACCCTCTGTAAGCGTTATAATTTTATAAAAAGGAACAAATAAACTAATAGCGATCTTGATGCTCAATTAAGCGACTAGCTTGGGAGAATTATCATGAAGACTAATACTGAGAAACTTGAATGGACAGAAACTAAAGACCAAATGCCAGAAGTCGGCCAAAAAGTCGTCGTATTCGTATGGCGAGATGAAGCCGTATATCAAGCCTGGTGGAACGGTGAACATTACGTTCTGGTTGCGGCTAACGAAGAAGGTGCGGTGTCTATCTATGAAGTTTTACCAGTGG
>NZ_CEXLVS010000426.1:0-1685 GCF_982684285.1 Salinicola sp.
GCACTATCTCTAAACAGGATGGATTGCCAATTGATCTTAATGGCCAACATGTTATGGCTCTGGGCTTGTCTACTGGTACCAATACAAGCACAGGAAATATGGACTACTTTAACGGTGGAGATATTGTTGTTACGGATATTGTTGATATTGTTAATGGTAACGGAACTCATCTAGGCTACTGGACTGTTAGTCAAAATGGCGAGACCGTCACCAATAAACTAACAGGGAAAATGACCACCGTAATGGCTGCCGATGGCGAAACCCCGATGACCAGTATTAAAGGGACTTTTGCTAACGTGTATGGAACGGGTGTTCACGCAACAATCCATCCTATCGGTACTTACAAAGTAACATTCACTTCTCCGACAGAGTACACCAGCGAATGGGAAGTCACAGGCTTTGAATAGTCTATCTCAATAGAAAGGTATGGACTGGTTTCAAAGTATGCTTTTTTACTTGAGGCCAGCCCACAACGATAGATGAAATTCTGGTCATAATGTTGTGGAGAAAGCTCATGTTAACGTTATTAGTAAATGGTGAAAAACGAAACATCGACGTTGATATCGATACGCCATTATTATGGGTGTTACGAGATCATCTTAATCATACCGGTACAAAATTATGGGTGTTAAGATATAACTTAGGGCTGGCAGGGACTAAATATGGTTGTGGTATGGCTTTGTGTGGTGCTTGCACGGTACATATTGATGGTATAGCGGTGCGATCCTGTGTGACACCTATATCCACAGTTATTGGTAAAAACGTCACAACTATCGAAGGATTGTCTCAAGAGTCTAATCATCCATTACAAAAAGCATGGTCAGAAGAACAAGTGTCGCAATGTGGATATTGCCAGTCTGGTCAGATCATGTCAGCTGCTGCACTACTAGCAAAAACACCCCATCCAAGTGATGTAGATATTGATAATGCGATGAGTGGCAATATCTGTCGCTGTGCCACGTATCAACGAATACGAGCAGCTATTCATAGTGCTGCAAAGGCAGGAGGTTAAGATGGATATTGATCTCAAAATGACACGACGAGATTTTTTGAAAGCAGATGCAAGCTTAGGGCTAGGTCTTATGATCGCATTTTATATACCGGTTGGATTGTCTAAAGCTGTCTCGTCTACTGTTTTAGAAAATAGTGCAAACAGTGCCTCTTTTGAACCGAATGCTTTTATCCGTATTGCAGCTGACAATAGCATTACTGTCATTGTTAAGCATTTGGAAATGGGCCAAGGAGTGTCTACCGGCCTACCCACTCTAATTGCTGAAGAGCTTGATGCTGATTGGGATCAGATCATCGTGGAAGCAGCGCCAGCTAAAGCTAGGCTATATCGAAATCTTATATGGGGTTCTCTGCAAGGCACTGGGGCAAGTAATTCGATGGCGAATTCATTTACTCAAATGCGTCAAGCGGGAGCAACAGCACGAGCTATGTTAGTTGCAGCTGCTGCAGATCGGTGGAATGTACCTGTAAATGAAATCAGTGTTAATAAAGGTATCGTTCAACACCTCGGCAATAAACTCAATGCCAGTTTTGGTGAGCTGGCAGAAGCTGCATCACAATTAACTATCCCAGAAAATATCACATTAAAAGATGCGAAGAATTTTGTATATATAGGCAAACATGTTGACCGCAAAGATACCATGGTCAAATTGAATGGTACCGCCCAATATACG